>CAYSHP010000072.1:0-12494 GCA_964430875.1 uncultured Halanaerobiales bacterium | reverse complement strand
TATTAAAGTATACTTCTTTAGCCTATATGATCGGTACTCACGAATTGATGACTCAGGCCAAGTTTTTTGCAAGTCGGAATTATGAATTTTTCAAGGTATACTTAATAGTTGCCTTGTTTTATCTGGTAATAGTTGTATTTTTCACTCAAATTTTTTCTTGGGTAGAAAGTAAGTTCACAATTCCTGGTTTTGAAGTTGAACATTAATGTAATTTTTAAAAAAATATATAAATTTTAAAAAGTTAACAATAATATTTTTTGCTCCCTTTTGTATAAAAAGGGAGTTTTTTTAAATTATGTGTATAATATTAACTTATATTAGCAAATATAAATAGTTGTAATTTTATACCTAACTATATTATAATAAACTCTAGTATTGTTAAAATAATTTTTATTGTTGATGAGGTGTAGAAATGACACAGAATATTGATATTGTCTATGAACTATTTCAGTTATTAGAAGGTAATGAATACAAAAAGATATTAAAAAGGATATGTGAACATTTAAATGTTGAGCGTGCTTTTTTATTAAATTATTATGAGAACTATAACACTACTGATATGGTTATTGGTTGGAATATGGGTGATGAAATTCATGATTATTTAAAGAACTTAGATATAGAAGAGTATACTCAAAGTAAAGAACAATTAGCAAAAGGGATTCCCGTTTTTATAGGTGATGTAGAACATGAAAAGCATTATCCGAAATTAATTGAATTATTAAAAAGGACTAAGCAAAAATCAGCAGTTTTGGTTCCTATTAGGGATGCAAACTATGAAATAATAGGTATTTTGGGGATAGCTGATGAGAGTTCAATACTATGTACAGAAAAAAATAATTGTATTAAAATCTTAGAAATTCTCACCTATAATCTAAAGTATAACTGGGAAGATGAGGTATTAAAATTAAAATTCAACTCTTTAATCCAAAATTCAGCCTCAGCTATAGTTATATTAGATAGAGATGGAAAGATTATTGAACTCAATAATAATTTTGAAAAGCTTGCTAATAGTAGTAAAGACGAATTAAAAAACAAGAAATATTTTTTTAATTTTATTGCTCAAGATGAAAAAGATATCATTATAAACCGCCATTATGATCGAAGAGAGAATAATGAAGTGGTTTCCGATTATGATTTTAACTTTGTAGATAGTGATAATAGAAAAAAAGAAGTGAATGTAAAAGTTAAAATGATACCCGGAACTAAAAAGAGTGTTTGTTCTCTTTTAGATATTACCCATAAAAAACAAACAGAGAATTTGCTTAAATTACAGGAAGAAAAACTAACAGAAAGCTATAATCAACTTAAAAAAAGTAGAGATCAACTAGAAAGCACTTATTTAGATTTAATTGATAAAAATATTGAAAATGAAAGACTTTTAAATAATATAGAGAAGCTAATAGATTTAATGAGTTCTTTACATATTTCAAAGGGGAACAATCTAAATAACTTTTTAGCAGAACTTTTATACACTGCCTTAGAAATTGTAGAAGTAGCTGATTATGGGAGTGTATATGTTTTTAATGATAATGACTATATAGAATATATTGAAACAGTTGGACATAACTTAGAAAAACTAAATCAAATTGAGATTGAAGGTAAGCCTTTTAGATATAATAGTGATGAGATTGAAATTGTAGATAATATTTTAGAAGAAAATAAAAAATATATGAGTGATTATATTTCAAAACAGATAAAAGAGGCTTCCTTACCTATTAAGCAGTCTATACCAGTTATATTAAAAGAAAAAAATTATGTTTTTGGGGGAATTTGCATAGATATTACACAAGGTAGTAAGAAGGAATTTTCTCAAGATGATAAAAGATTAATTATTTCTTTTAAAAACTTGGCTAATACATTTTTTAAATTAGAAAGATATAATAGGTTAAATAGTCAGTTTAATAAAGAACTGGTAAATTCATTACTTAATTTTTTAAAACAGCATGATATATATACTAATGATCATTCGGAAAATGTAGCTGAATTAAGCCTAAAGATTGCTAATAAAATGGATTTAAATCATGAAGAAAAAAATGATACCTACTGGACAGGTATGCTACATGATATGGGTAAGTTAATTATACCAGCCCGCATATTAAATAAAAAAGGTTCATTAACTGAAAAAGAATACGATATTATAAAAAAACATCCTACCTTATGTTACAATGCTTTAAAAGATTCAGATTTTTTAAAGACAATTGCTCAATATGTTTTATACCACCATGAAAGATGGGATGGCCGCGGTTACCCTGAGGGTCTTAAAAAAGATGAAACACCATTGATATCAAGGATAATTGCAGTTGCAGATGCATGGGATGCAATGCGTTCTAAAAGAGCTTATCGTAATTCTTTAAGTAAAGAAAAAGCTAAAAAGGAGATTAAGATTAACAAAGGCATACAATTTGACCCGGAAATTGCAGATTTACTTTTAGAAATAATAGAGTAGCTGAGTAGGAAGGGGTGTTAAAATGCTAAATTTAGTATTAAATATTTTACTGGTAATATTCTTTGTGTACCTTTTTAATAGGATAGATAATAAGTATCAAATTACTAATAATTTAAAGAATTCAATTGATTATGAAACTATGTTTGATAATGTAAAAGTTCCGATGCTTCTTTTAAATGATGAAAATAAAATTATTAAAAGTAATGAATCTTTTCGAAAAAAATTCGACTTTTCTAAAAGAGAGTTAGAAGGTAAGAAAATAAGTTCATTAGTAAATCTCAAGGAACCAGAAAATAAGACTAAGTATATTCTTGATAAAATAAATTCAGGTGAAAAATATAGTGGAAAATCAAAGGTTTATGATAAAGAAGGTAATGTCATAGATATTGAAATAAATTTACATCCCATATACAGAGCTGAAAAGCTGTTGGCAAAACACATTATCATTAATAAAATAGATGATGAAGAAAAAAAGATATCTTCAATGTTAAGGGAAAGCCGTCGAAAGATAAGAGATTTACACCAGACTGCTTTAAAAATGCAAAATGTGAGAAGTGAACAGGAAGTATATGATTTAACTATAAAAGCAGCGGAAAACATATTAGATTTTGATCTTTGTACATTAGATATTGTAGAAGATAGTAACCTGGTGGTAAAAGCCACTTCTAGTAATATTTTTAAAGGGGAGTCTATCTCAGCACCTTTAGATACAGATAGCCTGGCAACTCACGTATATAAAAAGCAACAGTCTCTTTTAAGTCCCGATATTCAAAATGAAGAATTTGCCAGACCTACTAGTGATAAGTATCATGCCGCTTTGACAATACCAATTGGTGAAAGGGGTATTTTTCAAGCTGTTTCGACTAAAATAAATGAGTTCACGCGCGAAGACCTTGAACTTGTAGAACTCCTTATTGCTCATGCTCTTTCTGCACTACAGAGACTAGAGATGGACCAAAAGATAAGATTTTTAGGTTTTCATGACAATCTAACCGGTCTATATAACAGACATTTCTTAAATGAAGAGATAAAAAGATTAGACACACAAAGACAAACACCCATTAGTGTAATTATTGGTGATTTAAATGGCTTAAAACTTATTAATGATATATTTGGTCATGAAGAAGGCGATAAATTTTTAAAAAAAGCAGCCGAAGTATTACAGAAATGTCTACGAGAAGAAGATATTCTTGGCAGATGGGGTGGAGATGAGTTTATGATAATTTTGCCTCAAACTAATAGTGAAGAAGTTTCAGATATTTTAGCTAGAATAAAAAAAGAACTAGCGAATACTTTTCAAGGTGAAAGACCGATTTCCATTTCTCTGGGCTATGCTACTAAAGATGCAAATTTTGAAGATTCTTTTAATAAATTAGTTGAAAAAGCAGATTATATGATGTATAAAAACAAGGCTGCTATGTATAAAGAAGATGATAATCCTTTAATGAAGATGATAAAAAAGAAAGCAAATAATGATGAACTAAACAAAGGGGAATTTGATAGACTGGACAGTCTATTGAATGTGTTTAAAAAAGCACCTTAAGATTGATAATCAAGATTTTAATAAAATTATAATTATTTCAGCCGGTTTAAGCCGGCTTTTTTGTATTATTGCACTTTTATTCACTTTATAATATAATTAAATTTAGCATATAAAGGAGGTAACTTTTCAATGCAGGAATTATTAAATATACAAGATTTAAACTTAACCCTTGATAAAGAAAGAATTTTAAGAAACATTAATTTAAATGTTGAAAGAGGGGAAGTTTTTGCTGTAATAGGACCAAATGGTTGTGGTAAATCTTCTCTTGCATATACTTTAATGGGCCTTAAAGGATATAAACAAAAATCGGGTAAAATATATTTTAAAGGTGAAGAGATTAGTGATCTTTCGGTAACTGAGAGAGCCCGAAAAGGTATAACTTTAGCCTGGCAGGAACCAGCTAGATTCGAAGGGGTTTCTGTAAGAGAATTTTTATCAATTGGAGCACGATCAAGAGGTCGTGAAATTAATGAAGATGATCTAAACTGGGCTTTAAATGAAGTTGCAATTGTTCCAAAAAAATACTTAGATAGAAGTGTTGATGATACGTTAAGTGGTGGTGAACGAAAAAGAATAGAATTAGCTTCAATCCTTTTAATGAAACCGGATTTAGTAATATTAGATGAACCGGACTCTGGTGTTGATGTGGTTGCTTTAAATAATATTGGTAATGTAATTAAAGACTTTAAAGATGAAAACATAGGTGTATTATTAATTACACACTCCGATGAGATGCTGGAAGTAGCTGACCAAGCTGCTTTAATCTGTGGGGGCGAGGTTTTTAATGTGGGCGATCCACAAGAAGTAAGTGATTATTTTAAATATGAATGTATGCCCTGTGAAGATGAAAACCCCGAAGAGCATCAGGAGGTGTATTTTAATGAATGATTATGAAATGATGGTTGATGCTTATAAAGATGCTGGTGGTGAAGATATATTTTCAGACAGTGATACGGCTCATATGGTTCTAGAACAGGATAAGGTATTAGGCAAACATGAAGTAGAAGGAATAGTTATGGAGGCTGAAAAGGTTGATGAAAATACGGTGGATGTTAAATTGAGAGTTAAAGAAGGTTATAAGATAAAAAACCCTCTCCATATGTGTTTTGGTGTCCTGCCTAGAGAAGGTCTGCAAAAGATTGTAATGGATGTGGAAGTAGAAAAAGATGCTGAGATTAAGGTAATGTCAGACTGTGTTTTTCCCAATGCAACTAAAGTAAAACATGTTATGGAAGCTGATATACATCTAGCAGAAAATGCAAGGTATGAATATGAAGAAAACCATTTCCACGGTGATAGTGGAGGAGTAGAAGTTGTTGCAAAAGCTGATATTCAATTAGATAAAGATAGTGAACTTTTTACTCTCTTTACTCTCAGAAAAGGAAGAGTGGGAAAAATAGACTTTGATTATGAGGCAGACTTAGATGAAAATTCCAGGGTTGAAATGTTAACTAGGATCAGTGGATATGAAGATGACAAAGTAAAAATCAGAGAAGCTGCTCATTTAAATGGATATAATGCACGGGGACTGTTAGACTCAAAAATTGCTATGGTCGATAAGGCAAAAGCAGAAGTATACAATGAACTTACTGCCAGTGCCCCAGAAGCTAAAGGCCATGTAGACTGTACAGAAATTATTAAAAATGAGGCTGTAGCCCGGGCCATACCTATTGTGGAAGTTAAACATCCCGAAGCTAAAGTTACACATGAAGCTGCAATTGGTAGTGTAGACAGTGATCAATTACAAACCTTAATGGCAAGAGGACTAGATGAAGAAGAGGCTTCTGATTTAATTATTCAGGGTCTTTTAAAAGGATAAATTTAATGAGGTGACATTAATGATAAAAAAAACTAGATTTGTAATAACCTTATCGGCTGTCCTACTGTTATTAGTTACCTTTTCTTGGGCAGTTAGTGCTGATGATTTTTATACACTCTGTAAAGAAGGAACACCGCAAGAAATTCAACAGGCAATAGATGATGGAGCAGAGGTAAATCAGCAAAATGAAGAAGGAGTAACACCTTTAATGACTGCTGCTAGATATAACAATAACTATAAAGCAGCCCTTACCTTGTATAATAATGGAGCATATGTAAATGCAAGGGAACATGAAGGTTGGAATGCCTTAATGTATGCTGTAAGATATAATGACAATATCGAAGTGGCCCGTATTTTACTCAGAATGAATTCACGTGTAAATATAGATGATACTGATGGAATTACACCTTTGATTTTAGCAGTAAAGTATAGAAGTGCTGAAATGGTAAGATTATTATTAAATAATGGAGCTAATGCTAATAAGGCAAGTAACAGGGGAGAAACACCTCTTATGTTTGCTATTGAAGATGACTTTAACGTTGATATTATTGATGCCCTATTACTGTCAGGCGCTAATGTCAATATTAGGGATAATAAAGGGCGCACCCCTTTATATTATGTATTAGACAAAGGTGATTATGGATTAGTCAGAAGGTTTATAATATTTGGAGCTAAAATTAAGGTAAGTGATTATGATGGTTTTACACCAATGATGATGGCAGCTAAGGAAGTTAAAAATATTAAAGTTCTTAAGCTTTTAAATATTGAAGATAATAATATAAATGCCCAAGATGAGGATGGTATGACAGCGTTAATGTATGCCGCTCGCTATAATAATAATCAGTCAATAATGAACTACCTAATAGAAAGTGGTGCTCGTATTAATGCCACCGACAATAAAGGTAATAATGCTCTTGCTTATGCTGTTCAGTATAACAATTATAATATCATCAATCTTCTGTTAAATAGAGGGGTTTCTTTACAACAGGAAAACGTAGCAGGCAAGACACCGCTCTTTTTAGCTGTGGAAAGGAAGAGGAACTTCCAGATCATTTCTTTACTGGTTAACCGGGGTGCAAATGTACAAGATAGAGATCAGTTTAAAGGTAAAACTGTCCTTATGGCTGCTATAGAAAAATATGATAGTCCAGAAATTATTAACTATTTAATAGAACAAGGTGCTAACCCTACTGCTAGAGACTTTAATGATAAGAGGTTAGTAGATTATCTAGAAGGAAATAAAGATTTAAAAGGTACTGATCTATATTGGCGTTTAAACTATTTAGAACCTGATAAAAGACGTAAATCACTTTTGAATTTTAAAGATAAAACCAATGTAGCTTTAACCGCTGCCGTTATTCCTTCAGCTGGGCATTATATGGTTGACAGTTGGTGGCCAAAAGGAACCTTATTTATGGTCGGAGAAGTTGGTTCTTTAATTACAGCTTTAGCTTCTGATAATGAAGGTACTAAAGGCACTGCTTTAACCGTCTTTGGACTACTCAAGGTATTAGAAATAGTTGATGTTTTAAATGAAACAGAAAAATACAATAAGAATGTAGAAGATTATAATAAAGAGGTTAAAGAGTTTAATGAACAATTAGCAAATTAAACTTTTTAAATAAATTATCTTACTCAAGGGAGTGATAGATAATGAGACTTATAAAAGTAAAAAAAATTGTTGTTTTAATGTCATTAGTTTTGATTTTAACCCTTTCATTTGGAGGAATAGTTAAGGCTGCCCCTAAAGAAGTTGTAATACAGACTCCACCTGTTCCAGCTGCACTTCCTTTACTTAGAATGCAGAAAACAGGCGAATTAGACAACTTCATGAAACTAGATGTAAAAGTATCTCCAGACCATCAAAGAGCAATTTCTTTGATTGCTAAAAATGAAATTGATTTTATGGTAACTGGAGTTAATGTTGGAGCCAAAATTTATAACAAGGGTATTAATGTTAAGTTGGTCAATGTAAACATCTGGGCAATTGATTATTTGTTAACAAACGGTTTTAAAGCCGATAGCTGGTCTGATTTAGAAGGCAAGACCTTAAGCTTGCCCTTAAAAGGTGGCCCTCTAGACTTTTTAGCAAGGTATTTACTAAAAGAAAACGGGCTTGATCCTCAAAATGATGTGAATTTAGTATATAGACCATTACCTAATGGTGCTAAGTACTTTATGTCGGGTCAGGTAGACTCTATAATATTGCCTGAACCTCTAACTTCGGTTAGTTTAACCAAAAGTGACAAGGCTCAACTTTCTTTTGATATTCAAAAAGAATGGGGTAAACTCCATAATGGTGATGAGAGGATTCCCTTTGTCGGCTTATTTGTCTCAACCCAATTTATTAAAGAATATCCCGGTTTAACCGATATTTTAGCCGGCAAGTATATCGAAGGAGTTAAATATTATAATAATAATCCAGGTGAAGCCATAAAAGATGCTTCTAATTACTTTAATATTCCAGAACCTGTAATGAAAAAAGCTTGGAATAGGGTTAATCTTAATATTTATCCTGATAGTGAAAGCAGAGATTTAGTTAATACCTATTTCAACCACATTCTGGATATGTATCCTGAAATGATAGGTGGTAATTTACCAGATGAAGCGTTTTATTATTAATAAATTAAAAGAAATATTATTAAGCACCACTGGGTTTTTAGTGGTGCTTTTAATCTGGATTTACTATTCCAGACAGATGAATCCGCTAATTTTACCCTCTCCTATACAAACCTGTAAAGCCTTTATGGACATATATCAAAGCGGTGATCTATTCAGTAATTTATATATTACAATTAGGAGAACCTTTATTGGTTATGGGGCTGCCTTAATAATTGGTTTTTTAATAGCACTTATCTTAAATAAATCTAATACTCTCTACATTATTACCAGACCTATAATAACTGTTATTCAAACTACTCCACCAGTAATATGGTTGGCCCTAGCTGTGATTTGGTTTGGGATTGCTGATAACCTCACACCGATATTTTTAATTTTTGTAGTAACACTTCCCATCATATTTGTTAATATTTTTGAAGGTCTACAGGATATTGATGAGAATTTAATTGAGATGGCAGAAGTTTATCAAGCTGACCGCAAAGAAATATTTTTTGATATTTATGTACCATCATTAATCCCCTATATATTTTCAGCCCTCAGTATAGGGATGGCTTTTGCCTGGAAATCAACGATTTTTGCTGAATTTTTGGGTTCTAATAGTGGGGTAGGATTTGCGCTTAGCATGGCAAATAGTAATTTAAATACCGATAAACTCTTTGCCTGGGGAATTGTTTTAATACTTTTAATGCTGTTTTTTGAATATCTAATTATAAAACCGATTCAAAAGAAAGTGACAAGGTGGAAGTAGTATGGACAAATTACTGGAATTTAAAAATATATATAAAAACTTTGATGGACTAAAAGTTCTTAAAGATGTATCATTAAATGTAAATAGAGGAGAAATTGTGACCCTTTTGGGTCCTTCAGGCAGTGGTAAAACCACCCTATTTAAAATTGCGGCTGGATTAATAAAACCGGATAAAGGGAAAGTCATTTTAGCAGATGATTTAAAAACTGGTTATGTATTTCAAGAGCCCAGGCTTTTACCTTGGAGAAATATACGGGATAACTTTAATTTCGTTCAGCAAAATTATTTAGAGAAAAAGAAAGCTATTAGTGTAAGAAATAGCTTATTAAAGTTAACTAATTTAGAACAAACCTTAGATAACTATCCCTCTGAACTTTCCGGTGGGATGAAACAGCGGATTGAAATATTAAAAGCTATTTCAATTAAACCAAATTTTTTAATAATGGATGAACCGTTAAAATCAGTGGATACCCAAACTGAGGTAAATCTTAGGAATTTACTTTTAAGACTACATATTGAACGGAAAATTGATATGTTTATCATAACTCATGATCCTGAAGAAGCAGCTTTAATGTCAGACCGTATTTATGTATTATCTGATAAGCCGGGTGAAATTAAGAAAGAATTTAAAATAGAAACTAAAAAAGAAGATAGGACCTTAAAACATGATGAAATTTATAGTACAATTGATGAAATAATTAATATATTTATGGACCTAGTAGAAGATTATCAATGGAATAGTGAACATTATGATAGTTAAAAATATTAAAGAAATAAAAAAATATTTTTAATACTAACTTATATATGATATAAATTATATTAAGTTATTATTTTATTTTGTGTAAGGGGGTTAGTAATTAAATGTCAAATAAAAGAATTACAGTAATTGGTGGAGGAACAGGTGGATATGTAGCAGCCATAAAAGCTGCCCAATTAGGAGCAGAAGTGAATTTGATAGAAAAAGAAAATATAGGTGGCACTTGTTTAAATTGGGGATGTATACCTACTAAAGCTTTAGTTTATTCTGCTGAGAAATATTCAGACATACAAGAAGCAAGGCGTTTTGGGATTGAAGTAGATAATGTAAATTTAAATATGAAAAGAGTTATCAGAAATAAAGATACAATAGTAAAGCAACTGGTAGGAGGAGTAGAATTTTTACTTGATAAACATAATGTAAATGTATATAAGGGAACAGCTAGTTTGCTTGATAAAAATACAGTTTCAGTTAGAATGGATGAAGGTAGAGAGATTATTGATACTGATTATATAATTTTAGCGACCGGTTCCAAGGTTAAAAAGGCACCTATCAAAGGTATTGATATGGAAGGAATTTTAACCAGCAGAGATATTTTAGATTTAGAAGAACTTCCAGAGTCAATGGCTGTAATTGGTGGCGGTGTAATCGGAATGGAATTTGCCTTTATTTATGCTAGCTTTGGAGTAGACATTAAAGTAGTAGAATATCTTGATGATATATTACCGGGTATAGATAAAGAGGTAACTTCTGAAATATCAAAAGTTGCTAAAAGATCTAAGATAGATATTACGACCGGTGCCCAAGTTAAAGAGATTTTAAAAACAGATCAAGGTTATCAGGTCAATTATTTAAAAGACAATGAACAAGAAAATATTAATGTTGAAAAAGTATTAGTAGCAACTGGAAGAGAACCCAGTTTTGGCAGTTTAGATTTAGAAAAAATTGGTGTACAAAAAGAAGACAATGCAATAAAAGTTGATGACCATATGAAAACTACTGTTGATAATATTTATGCTGCGGGAGATGTAACAGGTAAAATACTTTTAGCTCATGTAGCTTCCCATCAGGGAGTAGTTGCTGTAGAAAATATTATGGGTAAAGATAAAAAGATGGATTATGATGCGGTCCCAGCTGCAATATTCACTAAACCTGAAATAGCAACTGTAGGTTTAACTGAAGAAGAAGTAAAAGAAAAAGGTATTGACTACTCAGTAGGTAAGTTTCCTTTTAGAGCAAATGGTAAAGTTAAAACCATGAATAAGAGGAATGGTTTTATTAAAATAATTTCTAAAAAAGATGATGGAGAAATTTTAGGTAGTTCAATAATTGGAGTACATGCTACTGATTTAATTCATGAACTTACCCTAGCAGTAAATAAAAATATGAAAATCGAGGATATTATAGAAACTATACATGCACATCCAACTACATCTGAAGTAATACACGAAGCAGCCCTTGATTCAACAGGAGGAGCCTTACATTATGTCAGACTTAATAGATGAGTTTAGAGAAAAAATTGAATATGCGCGGATTGTACATTCTAATTCCTTTAATCCCTGGTATAATCTAGCTTTAGAAGAATATCTATTGAATAATACAAGAAAAAATGAAGTCATTTTATACCTGTGGCAAAATGATAATACCGTTGTAATTGGTAGAAATCAAAATGCCTGGAAAGAATGTAACTGTAGATTATTAGAAGAAAATGATGGTAAATTAGCCCGCCGGCTTTCAGGGGGAGGAGCAGTTTATCACGATCTAGGTAATTTAAACTTTACTTTTGTCATGGATAAAAATCTTTATGACATTCATACTCAATTAGAAGTAATTTTAAAGGCTGTTAGAGACAGTAATATTGATGCTAAATTTTCTGGTAGAAATGATTTAGTGGTAGATGGAAGAAAGTTTTCTGGTAATGCCTTTTATTATGGTACTAATTCTTCTTACCATCATGGTACAATTCTAGTAGAAACCGATTTTGAAAATATGGTGGAGTATTTACAGGTCTCTCAGGAAAAGATTAAATCAAAAGGGATTGAATCTGTCAAGTCAAGAGTAGTTAATTTAAAAAAATTAAACCCTGCAATCTCAATTGAGCAAATGAAAACAGAGTTAGAAAAATATTTTAAAAATCTTTATCAAGTAGACCCAAAAACACAAACTATTGCCCCCCATGAAAATGAAGAGATCGCTAAATTACAGGAAAAGTATTCTTCCTGGTCCTGGAGATATGGTGAGGCACCTGATTTTGATATTACTTATGAAAACCGTTTTGACTGGGGAGATATTCAGTTAGGCTTAAGTCTTAAAAAAGGTAAAATTGAGGAAGCGAAAATATACTCGGATGCCATGAATGCTGATTTAATTGAAAATATAGCAGATAATCTAAGTGAATGTCAGTTTAAAATAGATGAAGTAACTAAAGCGATAGAAAATGTAGATCATGTAGAAAAAGACCAAGAAGTGATTAATGAATTAATAGGCTGGTTAAAAGAAAAAAGGATTTAATTAAATTAAGAGGGGTACAAGGAAAAAAATCAGTTATTTATAGGGGAGGAT
>CAYSHP010000071.1:0-12689 GCA_964430875.1 uncultured Halanaerobiales bacterium | reverse complement strand
TAGTATTAGCAAGAAAATATAGAAAAAAATGGAAAGGAAAGTGAAGAACGTAGCACTTCCTCTCCACCTAAATCAAAGGCAAGTTTTAGATGGAGTTTCCTTGCTACATTTTTGATGAAATATTTAAAACCACAAAAATTTTAATATGGTCAATTAGTAAAAGAGAGGAAGAAATTGTCTATATAAATACATATATACATATTTTAAAGAATGGATTAGATTAGTATTGTATTTAATATCCGTTCATTTTTAATTTGATAAAGTATTATTAAATACACATATTAGTCTTTAACTGCAACTTTCTTGTTTTAGCTTTATTTATCTGTTATAATTAACAAAAATAGTAAGGATATAAGATTCATCTATGGAGGGATATACATGGGTGATAATAAAGTAAGGAAGCATATATACATTTCTGGACGTGTGCAAGGTGTTGGTTTTCGGGCAAATGCAAGACAAAAAGCGCAAACTTATGGAGTTAATGGTTGGATAAAAAATCTTTTTGATGGTCGAGTTGAGGCTGTTGTAGAAGGAGATAAAGACTCTGTCCAACAGATGATTAATTTTCTGAAAAGAGGACCTAGTTTTGCTAATGTCACTGATGTTGAAATTAATGATGAACCTCCCACTGGTAATTTAAATAACTTTTCAATAAAATATTAAGGAGGTTTAAATGATGAATAGAGCTTTATTAGTTGTAGATGTACAGAATGATTTTTATCCTGGTGGTGCATTGGCAGTTCCAAATGCTGATGAGATTAATAATAAGATAAATGCACTTATGGATAGTGGTCGATATGAAACAATAGTTGGAACTCAGGACTGGCATCCTAAAAACCATAAGAGTTTTGCTAGTACTCATAATATGAAACCTTTTACAGAATTTGAGACAGCCGGCCTTGGACCGGTTTTATGGCCTGACCACTGTGTACAAAAAACAGTTGGAGCTGAGTTTCATCCTGCTATAAAAACTGCAAAGTTTAACCTTATTTTAAGAAAAGGCTATAACTATAAAATAGATAGTTATTCTGCTTTTCAAGAAAATGATGGTACTAACCTTGGGTTGGATTCCTATTTAAAAGGATTAGGTATAGAGAAAGTTTGTATTGTGGGCTTAGCTTTAGATGTATGTGTCAAAGCTACTGCAGAAGATGCAGTTACTAATGGATTTGATACTACAGTTGTATTGTCTGGAACTAAAGCAATAGAACAAGATGAAGAAAAATTACAAAGTATTTTAGATGAAATGAAAGATAAAGGTATAAACTTTAAAGAATAAGTTAACTTTTAATAAAAATGAGGTGATTTAATGGCACGTAAATATGGAAAAAAGATAATGTTAAGAGAATATCAGGAAAATGATTTAGGACATATGATGGACTGGATTAATGACCCTAATATTGTAAAATTCTTATCAGATCGTTTTCTCTACCCTCAATCTAGAAGTCAAGTTGAGAATTTTTTAAATAAAACAATGGATGAAAATTGGGCTGGTTTTGTAATTTCAGATCGTGAAACCGGTGACTACTTAGGACAAATAGATTTTGTTGAAATCGATGAAAAAAATGGTTGTGCAGAAGTTGCTTTAGTTATTGGTGATACTAATGATGCCTCTAAAGGTATTGGTACAGAAGCAATGCAACTTATGATGGATTTCGGTTTTAATAATTTAAGACTTAATAGAATTGAACTATCTTGTTGGGATTATAATGAAAGAGCAATTAATTTATATAAAAAATTAGGATTTACCGAAGAAGGAAGAAAAAGAAAAAATAGATTTTTTGATGGTGAATACCATGATGAAGTATTCTTTGGTATTTTAAGAGAGGAATGGCAAGAACTAGATGACACAGTATAATTTAACAGCAACTACCACCTTTGGTATGGAAGGTGTAGTAAAAAAAGAAGTTAAAGATTTAGGATTTGATGATTTAGAAGTATCAAATGGTAAAGTTGAATTTAAAGGAAATGAAAAAGATATTTGTAGAGCTAATCTTTGGTTAAGGTCAGCTGAACGAGTTCAAATTAAGGTAGGAGAATTTAAGGCAACCGATTTTGATCAATTATATGAGAAGACCAAAGAACTGCCTTGGGATTGGTTTTTAACTAAGAATGCTCATTTTCCAGTTTCAGGTAAATCAGTTAAGTCTGAACTACACCATGTGCCAACCTGTCAATCTATTGTAAAAAAGGCAATTGTAGATAATCTAAAGCAGAGGTATAATACTGAATGGTTTGATGAAGATGGACCAACTTATAAAATCGAAATTGCCTTATATAAAGATACGGCTACCCTCACTTTAGATACAAGTGGTCAGGGCTTACATAAAAGGGGCTATCGAGAGCTTAGTTCTTCAGCTCCACTACAGGAGACTATTGCATCCGGGATGATCCAATTAAGCAAATGGGATCCTGACCGTATATTGATTGATCCTTTTAGTGGTTCAGGTACAATACCTATTGAAGCAGCCCTGCGCGCTAAAAATATAGCGCCCGGCTTAAATAGAGAATTTGATTTTGAAGACTGGCATTTTATTAAAGATACAGATATTAGAGAAGTTAAAGAAGAAGCTCGATCTAAAATTAAAAAGGATTTAAATCCACGTTTAATTGCTGGTTATGATAAAGATGAAGATATGGTTAGTATGGGCAGATACCATGCTAAAAAGGCAGGTGTATCTGATATAATTCATTTTCAGCAGATGGATTTTAAAGATTTTTCAACTAATCGGAAGTATGGTTATATAATAACTAATCCGCCTTATGGTTTAAGACTTTCCGATCAATCAGAAGTAGAAAAGTTATATAAATTAATGGGAGAAAAGTTATTACCATTAGATACCTGGTCTTATTATATCTTAAGTGCTTATGAGGACTTTGAAAAAGTATTTGGCAAAGAAGCATCTAAACGAAGAAAATTATATAATGGAGGTATAAAAGTAGACTATTATCAGTATTATGGTCCTTGGCCTCCACGTGATAATTAGATAAAGGAGAATTTTTAAATGAAGAAATTTTTACCATATATTTCTGGTCTATTATTTAGTACTATATTTGGTTTTTCTTTTATGTTTACCAAAGAAGCTTTAGAAATAATTTCTCCCTTTCAATTAATGGGTTATCGTTTTCTAACAGCCGGCCTTTTAGTTAATATACTCTGGTTAGTAGGGATATTAAAGATTAATGTTTCCTTAAGCAAAATTAAATATTTACTTATGGTTACAATTGCACAACCGGTTTTATACTTTATTTTTGAAACAGTTGGTATGAACTTTACTACCTCTTCAGAGGCAGGCCTCTTAGTTTCTTTAATACCGGTAGTAGTTACAATACTGGCTATCTTTTTCTTAAATGAAACACCTAGCCGTCGACAATCATTTTTTATAGCTTCTTCAGTAATCGGAGTAATATTTATTACCATTATGAAAGGAACTACAGAAGTTAGTGGTAATTTTTTAGGTATGGCTCTTATAGGAGGAGCTGTCTTGATGGCAGGGATTCATAATATATTATCAAGAAAGCTTTCTGTTGATTTTAAACCCGAAGTCATTACTTACTTTATGATGACAGTAGGTGCTTTAGTTTTTAATACAATTCTCCTTTCAACCGATTCAACAGATTTTACAAATTATTTTGAACCATTATCTAATTTTGATGTTTTAGTTCCTGTGATATATTTAGGAGTATTATCTTCTGTATTAGCTTTCTTTTTTGTTAACTATACTCTTTCAAAATTACCTGCTTCACAATCGGCTGTTTTTGCTAACTTTGCTACAGTAGTATCAATATTAGCAGGGGTCTTTATTAGAAATGAACCATTTTATTGGTTCCAAATTGTAGGAGGTATTTTAATTATTGTAGGAGTTTGGGGTACAAACTATTATGGTAAAATAGAAGAACAAGAAACAGAACTAAAAGGGTAGGTGAAGAATTTGTATAAAAAGAAAATTATTGTCAGTGGTGCTGTTGGTAGAATGGGTAAAACTATCTGCAAAATGGTTATAAATGAAGATAGTTATGAACTAGTAGGTGCCGTTGATGTAATTGAGCAAGGAAATGATATATATAGCTTATTGGGTATGGAAAGTAAAGAAGAACTTTATATTAATAATGATTTAGTTGAAGAGATTAATGGAAAAAAAGCGGATGTGGTAATTGACTTTACCAACCCTGAAGTAGTAATGAAAAACATTGAAAAGGTATTAAAGACAAAAACAAATATGGTAGTAGGAACTACTGGGTTTGACCAAGCAGATTTAAAAAAAGTAAGAAAGTGGGCTAATGAATATGATACTTCCATTATGATAGCTCCTAATTTTGCTTTAGGTGCAGTAATGATGATGGAGTTTTCTAGAAAGGCTGCCCAGTTTTTCAAGCAAGCTGAGATAATTGAACTACACCATGATGGCAAAATGGATGCTCCTTCCGGTACTGCGGTTAAAACAGCAGAAATGATCTCAGAAAGTAGAGAAAAACCAAAAGAAAAGGTTAATAAGAAGTTTATTGAAAAATTAAAAGGAGCCCGTGGCGCAAAGCTTGATGATATTCATATTCATAGTGTTAGACTACAAGGCTTGGTTGCTCATCAAGAAGTAATTTTCGGTGGAGAAGGTCAAACTTTAAAGATCAGACATGATTCTATTAATAGAGAATCATTTATGCCTGGTATAAAATTAGCTGTTAATAAGATTGAAAAACTTAAAGGATTGGTATACGGCTTAGATCAGATTATGGATATATAATATTACTATAATAAAGGAGGAGCTTCGTTATGAAAAAATATAATGTAGCTGTAGTAGGAGCAACTGGTGCGGTAGGCACTGAGATGCTAAAAGTATTAGAAGAATATGATTTACCGATAGATAATTTAAAAGTAATCGCTTCTCCCCGTTCTAAAGGTAAAGAACTTACCTTTAAAGGTGAAAAGTATAAAGTACAGACTATCGAAAAAGGCGTTTTTGAAGATATAGATATTGCTCTTTTTAGTATTGGCAGTTCTAATTCTAACAAGTTTGTTCCCCAGGCAGTTTATGAGGGAGCTTTAGTTATTGATAATAGTAATGCTTTTAGAATGGATGATGAAGTACCTTTAGTAGTACCAGAGATTAATCCGGAAGCTATTAAAGAACACAATGGTATTATTGCTAATCCTAATTGTTCAACAATTCAAATGGTAGTTGCTTTAAATCCGATAAGAAAAGCACATGTTATTAATAAAATAATTGTTAGTACTTATCAAGCCGTTTCAGGTACAGGTCAAAAAGCTGTAAATGAATTAAGAGAACAAACTAGAGATTTTTTAGAGGGAAAAGAAGTAAAAACAGATGTATATCCACATCAAATTGCTTTTAATGCAATACCATTAATTGACAAATTAAATGATAATGGTTATACTGAGGAAGAATTAAAATTAAATCGTGAAACTCAAAAGATTTTTGCCAATAAAGAGATTAAGGTTACAGCAACTGCAGTTAGAATTCCTGTGTTTTATGGACACAGTGAAAATGTACACATTGAATTTGATATTACTGTTGATTTAGAAGAAATTAGATATCTATTAGAAAATGATGATAATATTAAACTAATGGATGATCCGGCTAATGATGTATATCCCACACCTATTATGTCAGAAGATGATGATAGAGTTATGGTGGGAAGAGTCAGAACCGATCTCCATAATCCAAATTCACTTGAAATGTGGATAGTTGGTAATAATATTAGAAAAGGTGCAGCCTTAAATGCAGTTCAAATTGCGGACTATGTCATTAAAAATAATATAATTGATGGAGGAGAATAATGTCGATAGTTGTATTAAAGTTCGGTGGTACCTCTTTAAAAAATAAAAAAACGAGAACCGCTGCAGTAGATAGAATAGATGAAACGATTCAAAAAGGTAAAAAACCGGTAGTAATAGTTTCGGCTATTGGGCGAGAAGGGTCTGCTTATGCTACTGATACATTAATCAAGTTAGCAGAAGATACCTTTCCAGAACTAGCCAAAAGAGAAAAAGATTTAATAATGTCTTGTGGAGAGATCATATCTTCTGTAATAATGGTGCAAAATCTTAAGAAAAACGAGATGGATGCACAGGCTTTAACCGGTGCCCAAGCTGGTATCTTAACCGATGAGAACTTTTGTAATTCTGATGTTTTAAATATAAATCCTGAAAATATTTTGAAGTTAATAAATCAAGATATTATTCCAGTTATCGCTGGTTTTCAGGGCATAAGTGAAAACGGGGAAATAACAACCTTAGGCAGAGGTGGTAGTGATACAACTGCTTCCATAATTGCGGCCGGTCTATCAGCAGATAAGATTGAAATCTATACTGATGTAGAAGGCTTATTAACAGGTGATCCTTCCGTTATTAACGACGCTAAATTTCTAAAGAAGGCTAATTATACAGAAGCCTGTGAATTAGCCTATCAGGGGGCAAAAGTAATTCACCCTGCTGCTGCCGAGATTGCAATGAAAAATAAGATTCCAGTTGAAATTAAGTCTACATTTAATAATAAAGAAGGAACAGTTATAGATAAGTTAGGTGATAAAAAGAAATTAACCCCTATCACAGGTCTTGCCTGTCGTGATGAAATATTTTATGTGAAAATTTCAGCTCATCAGGGAATCAATTATGATAATGGATTACAGGTATTTCAGCTATTAGCTGATAATGGGATCAGTGTTGATTTCATTAATATTAGAGAGTCTGTAATTTCCTTTGTCATTGACAATGATAAGAGAGAACTATCAAAAAAAATCCTTGCAGCCAATGGTTTTGATTTTGAAATTAACCAGGAATATGTTAAAATCTCTATAGTTGGTGGAGGTATGACCGGGCAACCTGGTATTATGGCCAGAATTGTAAATACACTCCATGAAGTTGGGGTTAAGATCTATCAAACTACAGACTCACATACAGTAATTTCTTGTTTAATAGAGCAAAAGGATAAAATAAAGGCTCAGAACGCCCTTCATGATGCCTTTAATTTAAATACAATTGGAGGTTAAAAAAAATGCATAAAAGCTTTGGTAACTTATTAACTGCGATGGTAACGCCCTTTGATAAGAATTTAAAAGTCGACTATTCCAAAGTCAGAGAATTGGCAAGACATCTTGTAGACCAAGGTAATGATGGTTTAGTAGTATTAGGTACAACTGGTGAAGTACCAACCTTAAACTTTCAGGAAAAATTAGAAATTTTAAGGACAGTTGTAAACGAAGTAGGAGAAGATGCTAATGTTGTAGCGGGAACAGGTTCATATTCTACAGAAGCGAGTAAAAAATTAACAAAAGAAGCTGAAGAGATCGGTGTTGATGGAGTTATGCTTGTAGTACCATATTATAACAAGCCTCCCCAGTATGCATTGTATAATCATTTTAAAGAAATAGCAGGGAGTACTGAATTACCGGTAATGATTTATAATGTACCGTCTCGTACATCTAGAAATATGGAACCGGCCACAGTTAAAAAACTTGTGGAAGATGTTGACAATATAATTGCCATTAAAGAAGCCAGTGGCGATTTAGGGCAAGTAGCACAGTTAAGTTTAATTGAAAGAGACGATTTTTATATTTACAGTGGAGACGATATGCTGACTTTACCTATTATGTCTTTAGGGGGCGAAGGTGTTGTTAGTGTAGCTGGACATGTAGCAGCCAGTAAGATTAAGGAAATGATTACCCTTTATAAAACTGGTAATCCTGTACAGTCCAGAGAAATAAATAAAAAGTTGATTCCGGTTTATGATGCAATGTTTATTGATACAAATCCGATACCGGTTAAAGAAGCATTAAAGATTACTGGTTTTGAAGCTGGGTCACCAAGACCCCCATTATATAAACTAAAAGAAGAAAAAAGAGAAAAATTAGCCAAAGTACTAAAAGAAGCTGAATTAATTTAAATATAAGTATGTTATTAATTATTGAAAATAATATAGCATAATACAGCTCTTTAAATACAGTACAAATTAACTAATTACGGAGGTGAATGATTTGGCTAACGATACACACTCCGATATTACCATTACACCATTAGGTGGTGTTGGTGAAATTGGAAAGAACATGATGTTATTTGAAATGGACGATGAAATGATTATCATCGATTCAGGTGTTAAATTCCCTGAAGATGATTTGTTAGGTATAGATTTGGTAATACCAGATTTTACTTATGTACTTGAGAACAAAGACAAAGTAAAAGGAATAGTTTTAACACACGGACACTTAGATCATATAGGCGCACTACCTTATTTATTAAAGGAACTTGATGTGCCTGTTTATGGGACAAAATTGACTTTAGGATTATTACAAGGAAATTTAAAGGAACACAATTTAAAAGGAAAAAGGAAATTAAAAGTAGTGACCCCTGGTAAATCTTATCAGGTAGGTTCTCGCGAGGTAGAATTTATTAGAGTAAACCACAGTATCGCAGATACCTGTGCTTTAGCAATTCATACCCCAGCCGGACCAATTGTTTATGCTAGTGACTTTAAGTTTGACCAAACTCCTATTGATGGAGAAGTAGCAGACTTTCATAAATTGGCGGAATTAGGGGATTCTAAACCGGGAGTTTTAGCACTTTTTTCTGATAGTACTAATGCAGAAAGAAAAGGTTATACACTTTCCGAAAAAGTTGTTGGTGGTACAATAGACGATATATTCCGCGAAACAAACGACAGAATTGTAGTGGCAACTTTTGCTTCAAATATTCATAGGGTTCAGCAAATTGCTGATGCTGCTATGAAATTTAATAGAAAGATTGCCTTTACCGGGAGAAGTATGATCGAAAATGTTAAGACTGCCCGTGAATTAGGATACTTAACTATTCCAGAAGATGTAATTTTGGATATTAGACAAATTAGCAATCTTCCTAATGACCAAGTAGTATTACTTACTACTGGTAGTCAGGGAGAACCAATGGCTGCTTTAACTAGAATGGCTAGAGGAGACCATTACCATATTAATATAAAACAGGATGACACAGTTGTTATTTCTGCTAATGCAATTCCGGGTAATGAAAAGTTTGTCGGTCAGACTATTAACCAGTTGTTTGAAAGAGGCGCAAATGTTATTTACGAAGATATTTCTGGTGTACATGTATCAGGACATGCTAGTCAAGAAGAGTTAAAGTTGATGCTTAATCTAGTTAAACCGAAATACTTTGTACCTACTCATGGTGAATATAGACATCTGCACAAACATGCGGAACTTGCTGAAAAAGTCGGTATACCGCAAGAAAATGTTTATATCGCAGAAATTGGAGATGTAATTAAATTTGGTCCCGAAAAAGTTGAAAAGAAAAGAAATATAACAGCCGGTGATGTATTAGTTGATGGATTAGGAGTCGGCGATGTTGGTAATATTGTTTTAAGAGATAGAAAGATGTTGTCAGAACACGGTATCTTAATTGTAGTAGTTACAATTGATAAGAACGGTAATATTATAGCAGGCCCTGATATTATTACCAGAGGCTTTGTCTATATCCGTGAATCTGAAAAACTTATCTCTGATGCACAAGAAAGAGTAAGAGAAGCATTAAGAGAATGTGAGGAAAACAATACTACAGAATGGTCTAAATGGAAATCAACTATAAAGGATTCATTAAATAATTATATTTACAGTAGAATTCATAGAAAACCCATGATTATGCCAATAATAATGGAAATATAAATAAGAAAGTTTAAGGGATGGGTTTTAAACTCATCCCTTTAAATTACATATAGTGGAGGACATTTTATGGAAATTGTTAAGATAGTAGTTTTAGGATTAATACAGGGCTTAACAGAATTTTTACCGATAAGTAGTTCTGGCCATTTAGTAATCATGCAAAAGGTATTTAATATCCAAGAGAACCAATTATTAATTTCAGTTTTATTACATTTTGGAACTTTAATTCCAGTTTTAATCGTTTTTTGGGAAGATATCAAAGAAATATTATATTTTAAAAAAGACAAAAGATATTTTATATATTTAATTATTATTGCTTCTATTCCCACTGCCTTGATGGGTGTTTTGTTTGAAGACTTCTTTGAAAAACTCTTTTCATCTACTTTAAGTACAGCTTTAATGCTAATTGTTACCGGTTTTATTTTACTTTTAGGTGATAGACTAGCTAATTATGATAAGAAAATTACTAACTTCAAATGGTTAAATGCTTTCCTAGTTGGAATTGCTCAGGGCATTGCAATTATTCCCGGTATTTCTAGATCAGGCAGTACTATTACAGCCTCTCTAGTCCAGGGGCTTAACAAAGAAGACGCTGCCCGTTTTTCATTTATTTTATCGATTCCTGTGATCGGAGGAGCTGGCCTGTTAAAAGTAGGAGATGCTTTAAGTACAGGTGTTAGTAATTTTAATATTACAGCCATCATCTTAGGTATTTTAAGCTCTATCATATCCGGTTATATAGCGATCAGGTATTTTATCTATATTTTAAAAAGACAGAAGTTAATCTATTTTTCAGTATACTTGTGGATAGTAGGGACAATCATTTTATTATATGAAGGATTATTTTAAATATTATCGAATATATATAGTTGAGGTGAAAGTTTTGTCAAAGCAGAAAAAAAAAGGAGATATTAAAATAGAAAAAAGAAAAAATGAAATTTTAGGTATCATGATAACTGCCTTTAGTATATTCTTTTTTCTAACCATCTATTTTGGCTATAACAGTATGTTAGGTGATAGAATAGTTGAAATATTTCGTTTAATTATGGGAGAAGGAATATACATCTTACCTATCATGCTATTTTTATGGGGAATACTACTGATAAGAAATAAAACACTTAAATTTAATTTAAAAATATTTGGTTTTTTATTGTTATTTTTAACAATAATTTCCTTTATACATATCTATAATCATTCCCAAATAATAAATGGCTACATTTTTTTAAGAGATGGTGGTGGAGTAATCGGGGGTGCAATCACCTGGGTTTTAATAAAAGGATTAGGTTTAATAGGTTCATATATAATCCTTTCAGCTTTATTACTGATAGGATTTTTGTTATGGACAGATATTCTTTTACATGCTTTTTTCAGAAATTTAAAATTAAAAATTATTGAAAAATATGAAAAAAGCAAAAAAGCTGTTATTGATTTTTCGGAAAAAATCTTTAGTAATACTCAAAAAGAAGCAAGTTATCAAAATGCTAATCCATCCAAGCCAACTACTCAAATTAAAAATAATAAAAGTACAACGAAAAGTAAAAAAAGAAGTAAAAAGAAAAAGAGCAAGAAATCTAAAAAGAAAAAAACAAAAGCTAAAGAAGATGAAAGTTTACAAGAATTTGAGATTAAAGATAAAACTGCTAAGGCTAGTAACAATAAGTCTTTAGATGGTTTTAAACTACCTAAACTTAATCTTTTAACACATTCTGATAAAAATAAAATTACCTTAGAAAACAAAAGTGAGCTATTAGAAGAAACCTTAGCCAGTTTTGGGGTAGAAGCTGAAGTAAAAGAAGTTTCACATGGACCTACAATTACTAGATATGAAGTACAACCTGCAACCGGGGTTAAAGTAAGTAAAATAGTTAATTTATCTGATGATATATCGCTTGCTTTAGCAGCACCTGATGTAAGAATTGAAGCTCCAATTCCTGGTAAATCAGCCGTAGGAATAGAGGTACCACATCAAAATAATTTAATTGTTAGATTAGGAGATATACTTTCCACAGATAAATTTCAATCAGCCGAAAGCAAGTTAACTCTAGCTTTAGGTAGAGGAATTGAAGGAGATCCAATTGTTACTGATCTGGCTAAAATGCCGCACCTTTTAATTGCGGGAGCAACTGGTTCAGGTAAAAGTGTTTGTATGGGCAGTATTATAACAAGTCTTTTATATAAAGCTTCACCGAAAGAAGTAAAACTTATTTTAATCGACCCTAAAAAAGTTGAGTTAATAAACTTTGAAGGTTTACCTCATCTTTTTTCACCTGTAGTGACAGATCCACAAAAAGCATCCAATGTATTAAAGTATGTAGTACAGGAAATGGATAGAAGATATGAACTATTTTCTGATACCAGAACAAATAGTATTGAAACATATAATTCAAAGGTGGAAAAAGAAGAGGATAAACTGCCATATATTGTGGTAATAATAGATGAGTTATCTGATTTAATGATGGTAGCGGCCAACGAAGTAGAGGATAATATCTGTCGTTTAGCTCAAATGTCGAGAGCAGCTGGTATTCATTTAGTAGTAGCAACACAGCGACCATCTGTTGATGTAATTACTGGTTTAATTAAAGCAAATATTCCGAGTAGGATTTCTTTTGCCGTGTCTTCACAGACTGATTCTAGAACTATATTAGATATGGGGGGTGCTGAAAAGTTACTTGGTAATGGAGATATGCTCTTTTATCCAGTAGACTATAAAAAACCTGTGAGGATACAAGGAGCTTTAATTACAAATGACGAAATAGTTGATATAGTAGAGTTTCTAAAAGTACAAAAAGAAGAAGATGAAAGAGATTTTGAGGTTGATTTAGATGAACTAAGTGAAGTTGAAATTAATAAATTAGGAGAAGAAAAAGACGATTTATATGAAAAAGCAGTCCAATTGGTTGTACAGTACCGTGCCTCTATCTCAATGTTGCAAAGAAGACTGCACATTGGTCATTCTAGAGCAGCTAGATTAATAGATATGATGGAAGAAGAAGGTATTGTAGGACCTTATGCGGGTTCAAAACCGC
>CAYSHP010000070.1:0-12930 GCA_964430875.1 uncultured Halanaerobiales bacterium | reverse complement strand
TGTAATTTATAATGGATTTTATGCAGAGATATAAAAAGTGGTTAAAAGATGATTACTTTGATGAAGAGACCAAACAAGAATTAGAAGCAATAAAAGATGATGAAAAAGAAATTGAAGACCGTTTTTATAAAGACCTCGAGTTTGGTACCGGAGGTATGCGCAGTAAGATTGGAGCTGGTACCAATAGAATTAATAAGTATACAATTAGGAGAGCTACCCAAGGGTTTGCTAATTATATAATTAATTATTATGAAGATGAAGGTAAAAGCGCAGGAGCAGTTATTGCTTATGATCCGCGCCATAAATCAGCTCAGTTTGCATTAGAAACCGCGCTTGTCTTAGCTGCCAATAATATAAAGACCTATTTATTTGATAGTTTACGCCCAACTCCCGAGCTTTCTTTTGCTGTAAGGGAACTAGAGGCTTGTGGTGGTATTGTGATTACTGCCAGCCATAATCCACCCGAATATAACGGATATAAAGTATATGGGCCGGAAGGCTGTCAGTTAGTACCTGATTTAGCCCGTAAGGTAATTGCTGAAATCAATGAAATAGATAACTATTCGATGGTTAGGACTATTACTAAAGAAAAAGCTAAAGAAGAAGGCCTTTTAGAATATATTGGCGAAGATATTGATAGTAAATATATTGACGCCATGATGGAAACTTTACCTAAAACAGAGTTAGTTAAAGAAAAAGGTCAAGATGTAAACATAATATATACCCCTTTACATGGAAGTGCCTATAAATTAACCGAAAGACTATTAAAAGAACTTGGTTTTGAAAACTTATCAATTGTCGAAAAACAGGCTGTCTTTGATCCTGACTTTTCTACGGTAGAAAGTCCCAATCCAGAAGAGTACTCAGCCTTTGAAATGGCTTTAGAAATGGCTGAAACACAAGAGGCAGATCTAATTATGGGAACAGATCCTGATGGAGACCGAATGGGTGCAATTGTTAAAAATGATAAAGGTGACTATGTAGGCTTAAACGGTAATCAAATTGGAATTCTCATGGCCGATTTTCTTTTAAACAACACTGAAGTACCTGATAATGGTGTAATTATAAAGACGATTGTTACAACTGAATTAATTAGAAAGTTAGCTGACGCTCATAATATAGAAGTGATGGATACCTTAACAGGTTTTAAATATATCGGTGAACTTATGACCGAGTTTGAAGAAAAAGGTAATAAAGAATTCATCTTAGGCTTTGAAGAAAGCTATGGTTATTTGGTCGGTGATTATGCAAGAGATAAAGATGCTGTTGTTGCGACCGGTCTAACAGCCATATTAGCCCTATTTTACAAAGAACAAGGCAAGACCCTTTATCAACGTCTACAGGAGATATATGAACAATATGGTTACTATAAAGAGGATTTAATAGCAATCAGAAGAGAAGGTAAAGAGGGACAAGAAAAAATTAACGGTACTCTTAAAAACTTAAGAGAAAAAGGTATTAAGGAAATAGCTAATAGAGAAGTAGTTCTGTGGAGAGATTATAAGGAAGGTAAGGAATTTGATCTAAAAGAAGATAAAACAAGTGAAATTGACCTGCCGGAATCGAATGTATTACAATATCTTTTAGAAGATGAAAGTTTAATTACGGTCAGGCCTTCCGGTACTGAACCAAAATTAAAAGTATACTTTGCAGTTAATGATAAAACAGAAGAATCTTCTTTAGAGAAATTAGAGGAAATAAGAGATCAGTTCTCCCAAAAAGTAGAAGAGATAATAGAAAATATTTAAGCAAAAAAATTAGAGGAGGGCTTGCCCTCCTCTTTTTTTAAATTATTCTAATGATTCTATGAATTCATTATATTTTTCTTTGTCTAAATAAACAAAGAATATTTTTTTAAGTTGATACTTCAAATTGATATTTACGTCTATTTCTTCCATCTTATCCATCAGTTTGTCATCATTTTCAATAAAATAGACATTCCGTTTTTTAAAGAATTCATAATCATTCATCCAATTTTCTTTAATTTCATCGGCATCATATGTTTTTAAGGTTTCAATAAGCTCTTCTCTGTGGTTATCTAACTCTATGTAACCATTTTCTTGGAGATAATTACCCAGCTCATGAGAGGTCATATTGTCAGTATTTTTCTCAGCTTTTACCCAATAAGTTAAATAGATAAAACCCCGCATCTCATTACCTTCGATATTAAATTTGATCGGTGTAGTAGAATTCATTAAGTGTTGGTCTTCATAGGGGATCTCTCCAATATTTTTTATGATAATACCACCAATGATAATAATTAAAAGAGCAATAACTAAGGTCTTCCAGTTGTTTCTAATAATCGTCCAAATAAATCTGTCTCTCATCTTATCCCCGCCTTTAAAAAGAAAATTTTAATATACCATTAATAAATTTCTTTTTAAGTATATAAATTCCTTTATTTAATTATAAAAAGTGAGGTTATATTATATGATTAAATTATTATACGGTAAACCTTTAAATGACAATAGTGATAAAATATATCAAAAGATAACTGAATATATGTTAAATAACCAGAGTGAGAAGATCTGCTATATTGCCCCAACTTATCAGATGATAAAAGATTTACAGGCTGATATCTTTAAAAATAATGATATAAAAGCCGTTGGGGAAACAAACTTCCTCTTATTTAAGGGTTTAATTAATGAAGTATTAAAAGAAGCGACCCAGTTTAAACCCATCATAGATGATGTACAAAAAGAATTAATCTTAAAAGAAGTCATAAATAAACTAATAGAAGCCAATGAAATTAAATATTTTAAAAATATAGCCAAGTATCCAGGCTTTTATCAAGATTTATTAGGGTTAATCAAAGAGATATCCTTAGAAAATGAAATTAAAGAAGATAATTTTTTGGAAAAGATAAATAATGATAAGTTTAAAGAACTATTTAAAATATATAACCGCTACTATGAATATTTAAATAATAATGAACTAAAGGATGAGATGCTGCAGTATCAAACTGCCCTTACAAATTTAGATGAAGCTGAAATGATTAAAAAGATTGACCTCTTTATAATCGATGGTTTTCAGTATTTAAACCTATATCAGAAAAAATTACTTAATACCCTTTCAGAACTCGATAAGACAATCTGGTTAAACATCAATTATGAAAAAGATAGAAGTGGTATATATAATAATATTGATAAAATTACAGATAAATTAAAGATAGGTAAAAAGATTAAAGGCGAAGAAATTTCTTTAGAGAATAGATTGTTTGAACATATCAGAGACACTCTTTTTTCAATTGAATATGACAAAAAGCCAGCTGATAATAGCTTGCAATTAATATCAGCCGAAGATGAAGAAACTGAGATTAGGTTTACAGCCCGTAAAATCAAAGAATTAATTTATGATAAAGAAATTAAGCCAGAAGAAATTGGACTGGTCGTTAAAAGCCAGGTCAAGTACTTTGATCTCATAGATGAAGTATTTAATGAATATAATATACCATATTATACTTCTAACTTAAAAACCTTTAAGCAAAGCGGTCTTTGGATTTTAATAAATCAATTCTTTGACTTAATTAGAAATAATTATGAAAGAAGTTCAGTTGTTAAGATTTTAAAATCTAACTTCACTGAATTTGAATTAAAAAAAGAAGCCCTGCAAAAAATACAGCTTCAAATCTGGGATGATAATATTATAAGAGGGAAAGACCTTTCATATATATTAGATGAAGAGAATATTGATTATCCAGTCTCATTAAAAAAAGCAATAAAAAGCCTAATAAATTTCTATAAACAGATTAGAAATGCAAATTATTTTAGAGAATACAGCCAAAATATTCTTGCCCTTTTAGAACAATTTAAGATAGTAAAAAGCATTATAAAGTTTACAGATGAAGAGTTAATAGTAGATGAATTAAAAGCCTATAATCTATTAGAAAGCAAATTAAAAGAGTATGAAGAACTCATAACTAAACCAATAGACTTTGAAGAGTTTGTTTACTGGTTTAAAAAGATATTTAAAGAACAGATGATTGCTAGTAAAAAGGAAGATAATCTAAGTAGGGTCCAGGTTTTAACACCATCTCAGGCTCGTAATAAAAGGTTTAAATATATTTTTATTCCCGGCCTTTTAGAAGGGGAATTTCCAGCTGTCAACTATAATAAGTGGTTGATTAAAGATAAAGAACGCAAAATATTAGAAAACATGGGACTTGCTTTAAAAACAAAAAATGATTTACTGATAACAGAAAGCTATCTATTTTATAGGTCAGTGCTTAATGCTAAACAAAAAGTATTTTTAACTTACCCCACGCTCGGCGAAGGGGAAGGTGGTCAGATCATATCTTCCTTTGTGGAAGAAGTAAGAAACTTATTTAATGAAGATACCGTTCAAGAAAAAGAGGTCCATAATCATGATTTTATCATAGATGAATTAGAACAGGTCTTTAGTTTAAAAGAATTAAAAGACTATACGATAAGAAGGTTATCGGATAATAAGTTAAAAGAATTAATATCTGGTTATGAAGTCGAAAGTTTAAGAAATTCAAAGCAGTATACAAATGCTGATGGCCTTATCAATGACGAAACTATCTTAGCTGAATTAAAAGATTACTTCCATGCAAATTACAGCTATAGCCCGAGTGCCTTAGAAAATTATGTACAGTGTCCTTTTAGATTTTTTATTGAAAGGGTTTTAGATTTAGAAGAAAAGCAAGAACCAGAAGATAGATTAGAAGCCTTACAGTTAGGTGAGTTATACCACAGAATCCTTTTTGAATACTTTAATAACAAATTCCCGGGTACTTGGAATCAAAATCTAGAACAATACATACAGGGATTAGAAAGTTCCGCTCAGAAAGTATTTGCTGAATATGAAGGAAAAAGATCTCTTTTAAAAGGGGTCTGGCGGATTTATAGAGAAGAAATTTTAAATAATTTAAAACTATTAATTGAATCAGAGTATCAAAATGAGTTTCAGACCACTCCTTTTAAATTGGAGTTTGGTTTTGGAATCTCCAAAGATTATCAGGACAGCCAGGATAATATTAAAGAACCGGTTGATATAAAACTAATTAATCAGACCATGAAATTAAACGGCAAGATTGACCGTGTTGACCACCGTAAAAATAAAGAAGATCTCATGGTCTATGACTATAAGTTGTCGGATAAGAGAGGCCGGACCAAAGACTTTTTTGAATATAATGAACTACAATTACCCCTTTATCTTCTGGCAGTAAATAAACTTATGCCGCAAAAGAACCTAATGGGGGGAGCCTATTACTCAGTTAAAAATTTAAATAAAAATGGGATCTGGAAGAAAGAGTTTGTAGATTACTCTCCTAAAACCAATAGATCCAGTACAGTTATGAATGAAGAGAATTGGGTCCAATATTTTGAAAAATTAAAAGAAGAGATTGAAAAACTGCTGACCGGGATCAAAAACGGTGATTATAGATTAGATCCAAAGGAATGTGAATACTGTGATGGCAAGGAGATCTGTAGATATAGTAAGTCAAGAGTAGGTGATTTTAGTGAGTAAATTTAATTTTACCAAAGAACAGGCAGCTGCTGTTAAAGATTTAGACAATGATATTGTTTTAGGAGCGGGGGCAGGCTCCGGGAAAACTAGAGTATTAGTTAGTAGATTTATTGAACTACTCAAACAAAAAAGAGCTGAGGTTGATCAAATTATGGCTCTTACTTTTACTAAAAAAGCCGCCGCTGAAATGCAGGAAAGAATTAGAAAAGAGATCATTGAAAGAGAAGAAAAGGCAGATAACTTTGCCCAAAAAAAGTACTGGTACCAACAAAAGTTAAACTTAAACAGTGCAACTATCTCAACTTTTCACTCTTTTGCTGCTAATATCTTAAGACAGTATCCGGTTATCTCAGATGTTGACCCCGAGTTTCAGGTCCTAGAAGAAAATGAAGCGGCTGAACTTTTAGAAGAAGCTATTAATGAAGTTATTGAAGAGGGTTTAAATGAAGAAAAAGATAATGTTATGAAGTTAGTAAGGACATATAACATATATTTTCTTTCTGATAAATTAACCTCGATATATCTGGAAATGCGCAAAGATAATTTAGCTGTAGATGATTTAATAAATGCGACTTTTAAGACTTTAAATGAAAATAAAGAGAGACGAAAACAGCAAAAAGAGGACTTAATTAACCAAATACAGGGTTTAATCGATGTCTTTAAGACAGAAGGGGCTACCGGTAAGACGGTACAAAAAATGGAAGACCTAATAGCTAAGTGGCCTACTTTAAGAAAAAAGATAAGAGAAGTTGCTGATGTTGAGCAAGATATTTTTACTGATATTGTAGGGATTAAAGATATTATAAAAGGTAGGTTATCCTCTAATCTTAATGAACGGGCCAAAGAAATTAAAGAAGTAGTTAAAAGTAAAGAGTTTAAATCTTACTTCATTTTAGCAAAGGCAGAAGAAATAATAAAACCCTTAACAGAGGTTATCCAGGCTATTGACCAAAAATATACAGCCAAAAAAGCCAATAGTAGTTATTTAGATTTCTATGATTTACAGGATCGCCTAATAACTGTTTTAAATAATAGCTCAAATTTAAGAGAACAGCTTAATGAACAGTTTAAATATATTATGGTCGATGAATTTCAGGATAATAACCCTGTCCAGGAGGATATTATTGAACTTCTAGGTCAAAATAAAGATATTAATATCTTTTTAGTAGGTGATCCCAAACAGTCTATTTATAGGTTCAGGGGAGCGGATGTAAGGGTCTTTAATAGACAAAAGAAAGTTATTAAAAGTAGAGATGGTGTGGTCTATAAATTGAGTAAGAACTTTAGAAGCCGACCCTCCATATTAAGATTTGTAAACTTTCTTTTTGAACAGATTTTAGCAAATGATAACGAGATTGAGTATCAGAAATTAACTTCTTTTCGCAAAGCTGAAAAAGAAGATATAGAATTAAACCTAATTGCAGAAAAAGAATTTGACGAGAAGTTAAATAGTGAAGAGTTAAGAGAAATGGAAGCAGAATATTTAGCTGAAAAAGTAGCTCATATTATTGATAACGAGAATTACTTAATTAGAGAAGACGGGAACAAAAGGAAGGTAAACCCGGACGATATTTCATATCTCTTTCAGGCTTTATCAGATATTGAACTATATGAAAACGCCTTACTTAAGAAAAACATCTCTGTAAATGTAGTTAACGGACGTGGTTTTTACGAACAGCAGGTAGTTTTAGATATTATAAACTTAATAAAAGTAATTGAAAATAGTTACCGCGACTTTGCATTGACCGGACTTTTACGTTCCCCCTTCTGTGGCTTAAATGATAATGAGATTTATAAAATAAATAAAAATAAGGGAGACTCTCTCTGGGAGTACTTAAAAGAAAGTGAGTTATCAGAAATCCCAGTTAAAAAAGGAAAAGATTTAAAAAAATTTATAAGTAACATTGAAAAGGCCCGCAAACTTAAAGATGTAAAAAATCCCTATATTCTTATCAAAGAATTAATTGGAAGCTGCAACTATAGAGAAGCATTAAAAGCAGATCATAAATATAAACAGCAGTGGGCTAATCTAAATAAAGTACTTTATCAGATTAAAGAACTTTATCAAAAAAGAAACTGTTCTTTAAAAGAAGTTTTAGACTTCTATCAAAAAAACAGAGAAAATGAAACTAGGGAAGGACAGGCTGAGCTTAAAAGTAAAGCCGGTTCAGTACAATTAATGAGTGTGCATCAGGCTAAGGGCTTAGAATTCCCAGTTGTCATTATACCAGATATTCAACGCGGATTAATCCATCATAATACAATGCCTGATATCTTAATAGACCAAGAAAAAGGGATAGGCATTAAAATAAGTACCAACGAATTTAACCTGGGAACACCTTTATATAATGAGTTAAAGGAAGAGGAAAAAGAACTAGAGCTTTATGAAAAGATTAGACTGCTTTATGTAGCAATGACCAGGGCAGAAGATAAACTGATATTAAGCGGTTATACCAAAAACAACCGGAAACTTAATTTTGCTGACAGTAAGAGCTGGTTGGACTGGTTAGCAGCCTATTTAGGTAAAGAAAGTTTTGATAACTCTGAAGAAATATGTTTTAATTATGACAATGAGGACCTAAAGTTAACAATAAATATAATAAAAGATAGAGCCTTTAAAACAGAGCCTAAATTAGCAGGAAAAGAACCAAACCAAGAAATTGAGATTAATAATTGGGATAGTCTTAAACAGTGGGAAAGCATTTCGGATAAAATAAAGCCAGTAGATATTGAAAGCCAAGAATATAAGGCAGAAATTAGTGTGACCGGTTTAATGGAATATGAAAGATGTCCCAGATTATATTATTTACGCCATTTAAAAAGAATACCTGATTTAAAAGCCTTAAAAGCCCAAAACAATGAATTTGATTATAAAAATAATTATATGGATCCTCTTAAAAAAGGATTAATAATTCATAGGCTTTATGAACTGAGTGGTTTAGAAAAAGACCCTGGTCATTATATGAAGCAGGTTCTCACTGAGATGAACTATCAGGAAATTGAAAAACAGGCTCAAGAAGACTTGATTGAAGTATTAACAAATTATCAAAAAAGAGAGAAAAGCTACCTAAAGCAAAAATCTGAGCTTATAAATGACTTCCATGAAAAACAGTTTACTTTAAATTTTGCAAACTTCTATTTAAAAGGAACTATTGATAATATTTATCTTTATCAAAATGATGAGATAGAGATCATTGACTTTAAGACTAATAATATTAAAGCTGATGAAGTACAAGAGACAAGTGAAGATTATAGATTACAACTTGAAGCCTATAGTTTAGCAGTCAGCCAATTATTTAATAAAAGTAAAATAAAATACAGGATAGAATATCTGATTCCAGAAGTGAATTATAGTAAGGTTTTAAAAACAGATGATTTATTAACAATAGAAAACAAAATATTAAGTACTGGTAATCAAATTGCAGTTTCCAATAATAAAGAAGATTTTAAGATTAAAAAGAATAGTGATTGTAAGTACTGTATCTATGGTAGAATATGTGAAAAAGGGAAATAATATATATAAATAAAAATATCTAGGGGGTACAAAAAGATGAAAGTTAAAAAAGCAGTAATTCCAGCCGCCGGGTTAGGCACAAGATTTTTACCAGCTACTAAAGCACAACCCAAAGAAATGTTGCCGATTGTAGACAAGCCTGCTATCCAATACATAGTAGAAGAGGCAGTCCAATCTGGTATAGAAGATATTATAATAATTACCGGTAAACATAAGAAGAGTATTGCCGATCATTTTGATAGAAATGTTGAATTAGAAATGGCTTTAAAGGAAAAACAAAAGGAAAAATTACTTGAAATCGTTGAAGATATTTCTTCAATGATCGATATACATTATGTGAGGCAAAAAAAACCTAAAGGTTTAGGCCATGCAATCTATTGTGCAAGGACTTTTATCGGCAATGATCCCTTCGCTGTTTTATTAGGTGATGATATTGTAGTTTCTGATAAACCGGTGATTCAGCAGATGGCTGAGATTTATGAAAAAGAAGGTAAACCTTTATTAGGAGTTAAGAAGGTTCCACATATGGATGTTTCTAAATATGGAGTTGTTAAATATAGTAGTTCTAAAGGTAGGGTTTATGAAGTTGAAGAATTAGTGGAAAAACCACCGGTAGAAGAGGCACCCTCTGATCTAGCCATTATGGGTAGATATATCATAACTCCTGATATTTTTGAGATTTTAGCCAACACAAAACCAGGTAAAGGAGGGGAGATACAGCTTACAGACGCATTAAATGAATTAGCCCATAAAAGAGCATTACAGGCCTATGAATTTGAAGGTGACAGATATGATGTAGGTAATAAACTGGGTTTTCTACAAGCGACTGTTGAATTTGCACTTAATAAAGAAAGCCTAGGAGAAGAATTTAGAAAATACCTTGAAAAATTAATTAAATAATAATCTTAAAAGGATGTGGAATAATGAAAAAACTAGCGATTACTTTATTAGTAGTAACTTTTATCTTTACTTTTTCTTTTAATACTTCAGCTAATGACATTACGGCTAAAGCATATGGTATGGGCGGAGCTTATACAGGACTTTCCAATGATGCAACTGCTATGTTGTATAATCCAGCCGGTTTAAGTGACAGTGGATTTATGGGATTACAATTTGAATTTGGTATGGGGGCTTCTGATACCAGCAAGATAAATGAATTATTAGAAGACATTGAATATTTTTCAGATGATTTTGATGTTAACAGTCCTCAGGATATTAAAGATATTAATGATTTATTCAATAATTTCCCTATTATCAATGTTAATAATGAAATCTTTGCGGGAGGTAACTTTTCTTCCTTTGGAGTCGGTTTTAATATTGATAATGAATTTAATACAAATAAACCTTCTTCAGATGTAATCAATGCTACTAATATTACAAATACTTCTGGCATATTGTCCATTAGCCGGGATTTAAATACAAAATATGAAGATATTATTGGTATGTCTTATGGGGTTAATATTAAGACCTTAAGAACCGACTATATTGATGTTAAATTGGTTAATGACGGCTTAAATCAGCAAACTGCTTCTGTAGTAACAGCAAAAGGTAGTGGAGTAGGCTTAGATGCAGGTGTATTAGTAAACTTTACACCTAAATTAAAAGTTGGTGCTAACTTTAAAAACATAGTAGCACCTGATTATGATTTAGAAGGTGAAAAAGAAAGTTATGACTATATTAATGATAAAACTGATACAACTGCCTTTACAAAAAGCTATTCCCCTGAACAAAGTTATCGTTTAGGAGCTTCTCTAGATGTACCAGTTATAGATGGTACAGTAGTAGGAGATATTGAAAACTATACTTCTTCCGGTAAGACTGTCGTACATGTGGGTGTTGAAAAGAGATTACTATTTAACGGCCTATCTGTTAGAGGAGGAATGTATAGTCCTTCTGATGAGGATCCTACCTTTACACTTGGTATGGGCTTAAGTTTAGCAGCTTTCCACTTTGATTTTGCTTTAGGAAGTAATGACGGCTTTAATGATAACTTAAACGGAGCTTTATCACTGAACTTTCAGTTTTAAATAAAGAACATTAATATAATTTAACTATTAACCCTCAGGTATATATTACATATATATCTGGGGATTTTTATATTAATTAAGTGATTAACTTGCATATAATTAAAATTGCAAAGATAAAATAATTAGCTTTTTTTAATGATTGAATCAATTATTTTCAATGAAAGAATACGTTTCTAGTTATTTTGGGTACTATATCAAAGTAAAACGTAAAGAACAGCACTTTATGTCTTACTAATCATAAATATGATAAAAATTAAGTAATTATGAAGGAATATAGGATTTTATATTTAATAAGAAATATTAATACCCTAAAAATATATAAAAATTCAAAGGAGGAATAGTTAATGAAAAAATATTTTGTGATTATGTTAATGTTGGTTATGGTATTTTCATTTAGTATTGTGGGATCAGCATATTATGATGAAACATTAACTTATTATGATTATGTATTAAATACAGGTGATGTAGTTAATAGAGGAAATGTTGTCGGATATGATATAAGATTATCTGATAACAGCCCAATGCATTTATTAGGAGCAAGATACTTCTTTAATGATGATACTCAGGTTGATTTTCAAACCTATACTTATTCTGATAGTAGTTTTGGAGATAATATTAACTTCAATTTTGATTATGAATTTTACAACAAAAATGATTGGAAAATGAGATTTAATTTATTTAGAAATTTAAATGCGGATATTTTCACTTCAGTATATACTAATAAAAAGTTAAATGAAAAATTAACCCTACACAATAATTTCAAAGTAGGATTTTTTGATAACTTTACCGGTAAATCCTTTACTTCCGGTTTAACATATGATCTAAATGAAAAAAATGACCTAAGAGTAGGTTTAACCAAAGGTGGATTTAGTGAAGATTTTGGCGATTTATTTGAAGATCTTTTCTTAGTATCTGCTTTAAAAACAAAAGTTAATGGAAAAGTGAATAATATTCTTTATCTAGAAAAGGGTTTTGATTATGATAACTTGATTTTAAGAGAAGAACTCACCTATAATCCAAGCGATGATCTTTATTTAGAAGGCTTTTTTAATTTAGATACTGGTGATGATAATAGATTAGGTTTTGAAATGCAAAAAGGTTTAACAGAAAATGTATTTGCTACAGCCGAATATACCAAAGTTCTTTCTGATGAAAGTAATAGTTGGTTATATGCAGGGATAATTTACAAATTTTAAGTATTATCATAATATAAATTAATAATAAGCGGGGTGCTTTCTAAACAAGGGGCACCCTGTTTTTTATTTTTAGATTGACATTACTTATTATATATTATAAAATGAACTTAAGTTCATATAAGGGAGTTGATAAGTTGCCAAAAATTATAGATAATATTGAAGAAAAGATTTATGATGCAGCTTTTGAACTGTTTACTAATAAGGGATATGACTCTGTCAATATGAAAATGGTAGCTAAAAAGACTAATATAGCAGTCGGTACATTATATAATTACCATGATAATAAAAAAAGATTATACTTTGATGTATTTGAAAACAGTTGGGAAGAAACTTTTGATAAGTTAGAGCAAATATTAGAAGAAGAAGCAAAAAAAGAACAGTTAAAAAGCTCTATAGAGTTACTATACACAGATATTTCTAAAAGAAAAGGTTTTGCCCAGGAGTTAATGAAATCAAGTGAATTAAAAAAATTGGGCATGAAGTTTGTAGAGGATTTAAAAATTAATTTAAAAGATAAAATTAAAGAAGCTTTAATAAGTTATGAAAACTATAAATCAGCTGAGATTTCTGCTGCAAAAAGAGCTAGAGTAGTCCAACTTATCTTCACTGAAATTATTGCCTTAAACAGTGAATTTGCTGATGAAGAAGAAAAAAACATAGAATTCATCATGGAGTTAGTAGATTCTATAGTAAAATAATTTTT
>CAYSHP010000069.1:0-13336 GCA_964430875.1 uncultured Halanaerobiales bacterium | reverse complement strand
GAGAATGAAAACCATCACTTCTTCTCGTATGGGTATGCAGGTTAGCTTTATAATAGTTTATGCTATCCCAGTTAATATCTTGGTATGGATTCATAAGTTCTACATCTATTTCATATCCTAGGATTGGACTAGAAAATGCTAATAATATTATAATTAAAATAATTGAGGCATAAATAGTTTTATTAAACTTTTTAAATCTAAATATAGTTTCCATCATTAAAACCTCATTTCCATTTAGAGAGTAGAAATATTAATAGTTTCTATATATAATATAAATTGAGGTGATTATCTTGTCAATAACAATCGAAAAGTTAAAAGAACTTTCAACCGAGAGGTCCTTTGAACGGGGAGTAGATTATTATGAAGGTGGTTATGTAAATGATCCTATAAAATTTGGAAATACGATTTTGGCTGATGTATTGGGCAACAGTTCCCCTTATTATGAAGTAGAAATTAATATAAAAAACCCAAGTCAAAACTTCTGTAGCTGCCCTTATGACTATGGAGGTATCTGTAAACATAGAATCGCTTTAGCTTTAAAATGGATTCACGAACAAGATTCTTTTGAAGAGAAAAAGGAATTAGATAATTATCGTGAAATTGAATATGAAGACTATGATTTATTTGAGTATCTAACTTCCATGGATCTAATCTATATTTTAAATAGTATCATCAATGATGATAAAAGTAAGATATTAGAAGTATTGAAATATAGAGAACAAATTGATCAAATGAACTTAGAACTTTATAATATAAAAGCTAAAGTATTAAAAGATTTGATTATCGAAAATATTGAAAAAAATATCAAAGAAGGAGTTTTATCTATAAAACAAAGTAATAGCTTTTATAATTATATTCATGAGTTAAATAATTTATTAAATTATCAGGATATTACAAAAAGATTGAGAAAAGAGATTATCGATAGTATAATAGAAAAACTTTCAAATAGAAACTGTCCTGAAAAAGATCTTATGCATGACATTATTAAAAGTACGATTCAAAGTAAAGAAGAATTAACTTATGTTATAGATAAAATAAAAAAAGCTAACTATAATGGGGCTGAATATTTTCTTGAAAAACTCAATGAAAATGAAATAGATTTTTATTAAAGCCCTTATTTATTATTTATGGTAATTTCTAGAATTTCAGGTCTACAATTAATTCTAAAAGGAATGATATTATAACCAATACCTCTATTCACAATAAGAATTAAATGATTGAGGATATATTTGCCAGAGATATATTTTAAAGCCAATTTATCTTTTAAATAGTTCAGCAGTATGGGGATATTAATCTGGCCTCCATGTGTATCTCCTACTAAAACAAGATTTATATTATCCAATTCTTCTTTTTCAATAATATGATAGGTATGGGAAAGCAAAATATTAAAACCATTATTTAAATTAATACCTTGTATTGCCTTATCATAATCATCTTTATCTATATCAGGAGAATCCACTCCTATTAAATTAATCGTCTGTTTGTGAATATTTAATTTTTTATTTTTATTATTAATTATCTTAATATCATTTTTTTCAAAAATATCAGTAAACTCATCTATATTATATTTATGATCATTATTACCAAAAACAGCAAATTTATTTTTTCCATGTTCTATTTTTGCAAAAAATTCTTTTAGATTAAGCATATACTGTTTTTCATTAATATAATCCCCGGTAAAGACAATAAGATCATATTTTAGATTATTTACTAACTTTAATAATTTATCTTGATATTTTTTATCAAAATTAAAATGAAGATCAGATAAATGTAATATTTTAATTTCCTTCTCGATTTCATCATGATAGATTTCTTCCCTGTTCACTTCTATATCATGGGTATGTCTATCTATCAGTTTATAGCTTAAAAATGAGATTATTAGTAATACTATTATATATACCATATGCAATTCTCCTCTATTAATTTGTTAAATCCGATAAAATGACTTATAATAAATTCATACGTTAAATTTTAAAAGATTGAAGGTGTTTATTTTGAAAAAAGTTAAATTAATATATAATCCTTATTCAGGCACAAAAACATTTCCCAATAATTTAGATTTATTTCTAAAAAAATTCCAAGCAGCCGGATATAAAGTTGATATATACCGTAGTATGGAAGAAGATGACCTGCATAAAGGTTTAGTAGGTTTAGATGAACGATATGAATCAATAATTGTTGCTGGTGGTGATGGGTCTGTAAATGAAATTGTGAATGCTATGATGAGAAAAGATATAGATATTCCACTTGGAATTATTCCATCAGGCACAGTCAATGATTTCGCTTCATTTCTTAATATGCCCAGTAATTATGAAAAATGTTTTGATGTTCTGATTAAACATAATGTTAAAGACATTGATGTGGGAGAAGTTAATGATAGATTTTTTATAAATGTTTGTGTAGGTGGTCTATTTTCTGGTATAACACAGGGTATTGATATTAATGTAAAAAATACATTAGGTAAATTTGCCTATTATATTAACACAATAAGGGAAATACCAAAAATAGAACCTATACCTTTTAAAATTAAAACTTCTAATCAGGTAATAAAAGAAAAATTATTTGTGTTCTTTTTATTAAACAGTAAAAGAGCTGGTGGTTTTCCTAATCTAGCAAAGTTTGCCTCAATAAATGATGGCATGTTTGATTTTGTGGGAATAAAGACTGATCAGTTATATAGAATTCCAACACTTTTAATGAATCTAATGGATAAAATGCAGTTCTCGAATAAAAACGTCTTATATATACAGGATAACTATTTTAAGATAGAAATAGATAATGAAAATGCTAAGACTCGTTACTCTAATATAGACGGTGAAAAAGGGCCAAAATTCCCCTTAGAAATCAAATTACATCATAATGCAATTAAAATGATTACCAATGTTTAAATAATTAAAATATATTAATCCAAATGATTATATAAGAGAAACTTATCCATGATATTTAATATCATGGATTTTTTAATATAGATACATTCTAATACAATAATATGGAATAATTTAGTTCAAATGCTTGAATAGTTTATAATCTATATCTAAATTACTTAAGAATTGTACTTCTATATCTGTATAGACCTTCTGGGAATTATATTTATTTTTAAAGTAATTTACAATTAAATAATTAATATCATGTTCTGCAATATAATCATATATTTTATCTCTGGAATAGCTTTTAAACAACTGATTAATTATTTTTATATTATTTTCTTCTGCAATCTTTTCAACTCTATAAGTTATTTCTTCTTTCATTCGGAAGTACTCTTTTAAGATTGTGTTTTCAACGTCTTTTTGTATTTTCTCACCTAGATATACCCCCATCAATGATTGCAGTGTATCTGGAACATCTTTATTTTGATAAAAACAGAGATGTATTTCCTCGGTCTTTTCTTCTATTGAATTTTCTATTTCTTTTATAACATCATCGATTTTAGCAAAACTAAAAAGTAATACCATTATTTTTTTCATTATTATCACTATCCTTAATTTATAAAAATAATTTTAGTCCCAATAACGGCCAGATATATAAAGCAATTACATACAACAAGATCATCGAAATAATATTTAGCACAAAACCAACCTTTACTACTTCGCTTATTTCTAAATATCCAGAAGAATAAGCGATAGCATTTGGAGGTGCACCCATTGGTAACATGAAGGCAAGTCCACCGGTTAATGCCACAACATAAGTTATTATCATTGGGTTTAAACTTAATATATCTCCCATACTAAATGCAATTGGTAAAATAATTGCAACTGCTGCAACATTGCTGACTCCTTCTGTTAAAAACTTTGTAATTATTATTATTACAATTAACATGACTATTGTTGATTGTGGTAAAAAGTCAAAAATAGTTTGAGATAGCCACTCTGCTGCTCCTGTTCTAGTTAATGAAGTTGCTATTACTATTGCTCCCCCATACATTAAAATTATTCCCCAGTTAATATAACTTTCTATCTCCTCCCAATTAATAATTTTAAAGACGAAAATTAATACTCCTCCTAAAATAGCTGTTACTGAAATGTCTACTCTGCCTGATAAGAACATCCAGGATGATATTATAATTAAAAACAATAATGAAAGCAGTTTTTCATCACGAGATATTGGTCCTAGTTCATGATACTGTTGCCCAATAGTATTTAACCTTTGTTTAATATTTTTTACTTCAGTTTTAAAGTAATAGATAATTACATAGTATGAAATTATTAGTAAAGGTAGAGAATATATAATTGAAAATTTTGCCCACTGCATAAAGTTAATATTAATTCCATAGATATTTTCCAACAATCCTACAGCCAAAATGTTTCTAGCACCACCTAAAAAGGTTGTAATTCCTCCTACGACAGCACCCCATGCTAATGCCAAAAATGCAGCCTTAGCAAAGTTACTTTCTAAGGGAGTAAGTTTTAAAGATTCTACAATTTGAAATACTATCGGAAATAAAATTGCAGCTACAGCATGTTCTGGCATAATTAGGGATAGTGAATAAGATATTCCTATAATACTTAAAATTATGTTTTCAAATGAATTGTCTATTTTTGAAATAAACAAATAGGAAACTCTTTTTGCAATTCCTGTTTTATAGATAGCTGCTGCTATTATTAAGGCACCTAATATAAAAAATACTGCTCTATTACCAAAGATAGCAAAAGTTTCTACTGCTGTCAAAACATTAAATAATGGGATTAGAGCAATACCTAATATACTAGTTATGGCTAAAGGTAAGTAATTTGTAACCCATAAAGTAAGGCATAAAGTAAATATTGCTAAAGCTCTTTTGCCTGCTACGCTTAATCCTTCTGGAGAAGGTAAAAACATTAACAAAGCAAAGATAATAAATCCAATTAATAAGATTGTCATTCTGAAATTTATTTTTTTAAAATAGAATTGTGTTTTTTCCATATATTTTATCTCCTTAAATTAGATAAATTTAAATTGCAAATATTTTCCTGTTTTCAATTTTTAATAAAGAACTCTGTTATATACTTCTTCTATTTCGTATTCATTTAATATCTTATCTAATATATTCTCAATATATTTTTCATGATCAGGAAATTTATCAAAGACCTCCTGTATTTTCGAAATATCTCCTTCTTTCCCCTCTGCTATCAATTTAAAGAACTGTCTGTCTTCTTGATCTGTAAGATCATTTTCTGGGGGGTTTTTGATTATAATTTGTGGATCAGACAGCTTTAAAATAACTAAAAACTTTAATTCTACTGATTTTGAGTGGTAACATTTTTTGTTTATCACTTGTTCTAAATCAAGTTCATATTTTTTATTATCAATTCTATTTAACAACCAATTTGTATAATGGTAAATAAAGCTGTCGCAATCTATCTTTTTATATTCATTAATTTTTCTATTGATTTTTAATTTTGTCTCTTTATCCATTTCATTATTATCTAAATATGCAAAGTTCATATTTATGACTGCTAGTTGAGCTTCTAACATTTCTTTTTCATCGAAAAAGTTAACATCATCAATATTGTATAGATATTCTAATATTTCAAAACCCTTATAATAATTTTCATATGTTAAAACCGATAATATATCTTGTAAAGTATCTTTTTTAGATACATTGTTTAAAAAGCTTAGTAAGTTTTTGGTATGTTCTTTATCTTTAACTTCGTAGAGACTGTATAAATAATATCTAAATTGATTATAGGTATTAACATAATCTGTAGAATTTAAAATATTTATTTCAAATTCTTTATTTAATTTTTTAACTAGATAGTTATAATTTTTCAATTCAAAATTGGCATCTAAGACTGCATTATTAATGGTTTCTTCTTCTTCTGTTATATCCATTAGTATCTTTTCATTTTCAGCTATCCATTCATAATTTTTTAAAACATAGAATAAACGGACTAAGAAAAAAGATATATCATAATCTTCAGGAATGATTTGTCTTAATTTACTAATTTTCTTTTTCTTTAAAGATTTATCAGGATTAATATAATTAATCACTTCTGATATTTTTTTAATACATTCAAAATAATCATTATCATTGAGATCTTCAGAGTTATCTATTAAGAAAACAGCATCCACCAGATTATTAATTATATACTTAATATTTTCTGAATTCATTCCCAATGTTTCAAACTCAAAGTAATTTTTCTTTAATAAAGGAAAAGCTTTTTTGTATAATTTATTTTGAATAAATAACCTAATTAACCTATTTAAAAAATAGATATCTTTTCCAGACTTTTCATAGTAACGCATTCCATATTTATAACCCTCATGAACTTTGCCTAGGGTAAATTTAATTTCTGTCATTATCATTAATAAAGCTAGTGAATTATTATCTTTAATTACTTTTGTTACTAGTTTTTCAGCTTTTTTAGTGCGCTTAAGTCTGAGCAAGCTGTGAATTAAGGTAAATAAAGAATCCTCACTAATATTATTTTCAACTATATTATAGTGTTTTTGCATATATGCTGCTGCCTCTTCAAAGTAATTTAATTCATAGGCTATATTTCCTGCAATTTCTAAAATAAGATAATTGGCAGGGAAATTTTGTTCTGCTTCTTTTGCAATATCATAAAATTTAGTTAATACTTCTTTTTCCAAATTATTTAAGAAATTTTCATTACAGATAAAGGGACTTAATTGAGTTAAATAATATTCATAATCTTTATCTGGAATTACTTTCCCACAGCATTTCTTATATTTTTCACCACTACCACAGGGACACTCTTCATTTCTCTTGATTTGATAGGAATTTTTTGAATTCTGAATAAATTTCTGATCAATTTTGTGTTTGTGGTTTTCTATATATTTATTTATAATGTTATCAATTTCTTTATTCATTAATTTTCTCCTTATCTAACTTTTTTATCGCTTATTTAAAATATAAAACTTTCAAATTTAACTATCTCTGTAGAAATATTAATATTTGATTGATTTTTTCTTTATCAAATTGGGTCGGATCATAATTTTCTCCCATCCATTCTTTATACATCTCATGTTGGGGGTGTTCAGTATCATTTAAAGCTTCAATCATATTATAATAGCCGGGGATTCCTCCCACATCTTCTATAGGAGCAGCATTCTCACCATCAATGCAAATTGGATATTTCTTATTATCATCTATTTCCTTAATTTCTTTTAATTCAATTATATGCTGCCAGTTATCACCAAAATCATAAAGGTATTCAATTGTATCTCCTTTTTTCTTCAGATAATCTTGTAATTCAGCATTATTTTCTTTAATACAGGTTTTATTAGAAAAACCAAATGAATTCTTCGGTTTAACACCTATATATTTATGATTATCAAGGGGAAATTCATGTAAATGCGCATTATCCCATTCCATGATAATTTGGATTAACTGGTGTAAATTTTTAAAAGTACTATCCTTTTTCATTAACACCTCTCTCCATATTTGCGGTTCAGACCATTGTATAGTTATTTTTAATCTATAAATATTTTTTTCCACTTGTTGATTCTCCTTTTTAGTTATTTTTAGTTACTATATAGTTACGTACTAATTATTTTTATTTTTGTAATTAAATCAATTAGACCATTTGGGATGGTTTTCTAATTTGTTATTATCAGTGATTCTCCTTGATTTTTTTGTTTCAATATCCATTATATGAATTTCAGCATATTCTTCTCTTAAAAATCTATTGTCATATCGAATAAAGGCAATTTTTTTACTATCAGGTGACCAGTTAGGAAAACCTTCATAGATATTATTGTCAGTCAACCTGGTTAGATTATTATCTTTAATGTGGTATAAGTATAGTTCTTTACTTCCTTCTGTATGAGTGGTAAATATGATCTTTTCACCATCCGGTGACCAATCGGTATAACCTCCATCAAAGAAAGATTTTGCAATTAATCTTTCTTCATTACTACCATCTCTATTCATAATATAGATATCAGCATCCAAACCTTTATCAGATCTAAATACTATTTTACTTCCATCCGGTGACCAGCTAGGGTATTCATTGTGTATTTTACCAGTTGCTTTCGTTAATTTTTTAAGTCCAGTTCCATCAGTATTAATTGTATATATATCCTTTTTTTCATTGTTCCAGGCGCTAAATGCAATTTTTTCACCATCCGGTGACCAGGCAGGATAATCAACGATTGTATTCATATTAGTTAACTGTCGTACATTACTACCATCTGAATCCATAATATATAGTTCTTTTTTATTTTTCCTATTAGATATAAAAACAATTTGGGAATTATCTGGAGACCAATCCGGTTGTTCATCATTAAAATGGTTATCACATAAGATAATTTCATCACTACCATCTATATTTATGATACCAATAGTTTCATAGCCTTTTTCCATAGTTGAATATAGTAACTTTTCATTAGCAAAAGTATTATCTAATGCTAATTCTTCTTGCTTATTATAATCTACTTGGGTTATGAAATATGCAGCCCCAACTGCAAATAATACTACTACAATTAATAAAATAATACTAAATTTTAAACCATTCATTTATCTTCCTCCAAATTTAAATATCTATTCCAAATACGGTTCTTACAACTACACCTATTAAAAATGATAAAACTGCTACTCCCAAGCTAATACCAGCCATTTCAAAGAATCTTGATTTAAAGTTTAAATCTTTTGCTACAGAAACATAGAAATTAAATACTAGAATAACAACAATGGCAACTAAGATAGTAAATGCTAATGCATACATATATGATTCAAATAATAAATAAGGTAATATTAATAAAATAACTGTAATAATGTATGCTCCAGTGGTATATGTTGAAGATTTAAAAGCATGTTCATCTTTTTCATTAGCCTTTTTGGCTAGATATTCTGATGCCCCCATTGATAATGAGGCAGCAATACCCATAATAAGGCCTGTAAGGGCTATTAAACGTGTATTTTTCAATGCAAAACTCCAACCTGCTAAAGAACCAGTTAATTCTACTAACGCATCATTTAGACCTAATACAACAGAACCTATATAATTTAAGCGTTCCTCTTCTAACATATTGAGAAGTTCTTGTTCATGTTCCTCTTCATCATTTAATATTCTTTCAGCGCCGTCAAATTTTTCAATTAGTTCTTGATATTTATCTTGTGCTTCCTCTTCTCCTCTTTCCATTAATTTTATTCCGAAGGTTAGACCAAATATTATAGAAATGAAATAATAAAAATAGATCTTCCACTTCTTTGGTTTTATATCTTTTTTTGTTCTTTCACTCCAGAAATTATAATGGCGAAGTTCGTCTTCAGCTATGTCTTGTAATATCTTCTTATTATCTTTATCTTTCGTTCTTTCAGCTAATTTAGAATAAATATGGTATTCAGTTATTTCATCGTGCTGCATTTTAGTAATCTTATCCAATATATGTTTTTCCATTAGAAATAACCTCCGTTACTACCGTTACTATTTATATTTTATCGATTTTAGAGATTCATTAATCCTTTTTTTATTAAATTCTTTATAATTTTGATCATCAGCCCACTTTTTTATAAATTCATGGTCAGGATGGTCTGGGTTATTATATTTTTCTAAAAATTCATAAAAACTAGGTAGACCCCCTACATCTTCAGGAGGAGCATTGTGAGCTCCATCAATTAAGGTCGGATAGCCTTTTTCATAACCTACTATTTCTTTTTCGAATATAACTTTCAATTGCCAATAATCGCCAAAATCATAGACATAATCAATTTCACCATATTTTTTTAGGTGTTTATCTATCTTAATATAACTTGGTTTTTTAATTTCGGTATCTAAATTTTCTAAGGTTTTCTTTTTAAATTCATTAAATTTATCAGGCATATTATTGATTTTTTCTTCCATTTCTTGTTTATTATTTTTAAAGTGTTTATATTCCTCATAAGCTTCTTCATCATTTGTTACTTTTAGATTATCTTCCGGTAAATCAAATTCATATATATGATAATCATGATACGGATAACCACTTCTAAAGTTTGTAACAGTTTGTATTACATCATTTAACCTATTAAATGTGGCATCGGCGGGCATAATTACTCTTCTCCAAATTAATGGGTTGGAATTAACAAATTCTATTTTTATTTGATAAGCTTTCATAATTATTCCTCACTTTTTTAATTACGTTATGTCAAATAATTTCACTATCTAAATCACAGAATTTTAATTTTTTGATATCTAAATTAAAAATTATTATATAAAGTTTCTTTTTCATTGTCTGTTAATATATCATTTAAAATTGAATTAATTCTTTGATGATACTGAGGATATGCCGCTAATAACTGATGAATGTCTTTAATATCTCCATATATGAATTTAGCAATTGTTTTAAAAAAGTTTAATTCCTTTTCATGTAAAAATTCTGTATCTAAAGGATTATTAATTATAATTTGTGGATCTAAGTATTTTAAAATAACAAGATATTTTAATTCTACAGAAAATAGATGATTACATTTTTTATTGATCAGTTTTTTTAATGAAACTTTATTATTATTTTCAGCTTTATTTAATAACCAATTAGTGAAATGGTAGACGAAAGAACTATTATTATTTGAACTGTACTCATCTAAATATTTTATTAACTTAGTTTTGTATTTTTTATCTAAATTATCTTTATCTATATATTTCATAATATTTCTGTCAAACAATGCAATTATTACTTCCAGTAATTGTTCTTCATTTATCATATTATCTTCATTAATAGTTTTTAGATATTCTAAAAGATCTAAAGTATCTAAATAATTTTTATTATCTAATGCTAAAAGAATATGTTGGAGCGTGTTGTCTTGTAAGTTAGTATTTAAAAAAGAAAGTAATTTTTTAATTTTATTATGATCTTTTATTTTATAAAGACTTACGATATAGTATTTAGTATATTCATAAGTGGCATATGGGTCGGAAGAATGCAAAAAGTTATATTCATAAACATCAGATAAGTTATCAATTATATATCTGTAATTTTCTAATTTAAAATTAGCACAGATTAACGAATCAAATAATATATCTTGATGATTAGTAATATTCATTAAAAAATCTTCGTTATTTACAATCCATTCATATTCTTCTAAAGAATAAAATAGTCTGGTTAATAAAAATGCTCTGTCATATTCGTTAGATATAATATCAGTAAGTTTATTGGTATCATTATGACTTAACTTTTCAGAATTGCTTGTGATTTCTAACAGATCTACTATTTTATTAAGGTATCTTTTCTTTTGGGTATTATTAAGTGCTGAAGGATCTTCCCTTAAAAAAACCATTTCAATCAAAGATTCTACAAAAGAAATTATAACTTCTGTGTTTTCGGCTGATTGAATTAATTTGTCATAATTTTTTGCAATTATGGGGATACTTTTTTCATAGATATTATTTTCTAAAAAAGAATTTAATATTAAATTTAATATAGTAAGATCATTGTTTGTCTTATTATAACTTGCAAGTCCATATTTATAACCTTGTTCTATTTTTCCTAATGCAAATTTGGCTTCAGTCATTAAAATAAACAAATCTAAATTATCATAATCGTCTATAAATTCTTCTAAGATTTCTTCGGATTTCTCAAATTTATTTAGTTTATTTAAGCCATCAACTAGATAAAACAGAAAATCAATTTCAATATCATCTTTTACTATATTATAATATTTAGTCAAATATTGAACTGAATGTTCAATATAATTTAGTTGATAAGAAATTACACCAGCCATTTGAGTGAACAGGGGTTCTACTGGATAATCCTTATCGGCCTGTTGTATTATTTTATAGTATTTTTTTAAGTCAGTAATATTATAATTTCCAAAATTATCGAATAAAGGGCTTAGTTTATCTAAATAAAATATAAGAGGTTTATTAGGTGTTACTTTAGCGCAACATTTTTTATATTTTTTTCCGCTTCCACATGGACATGTTTCATTTCTGGGGATCTTATATGACTTTATTGGATCTAATTTTATATTGTCCTTATTTTCATTGTTTAAAAATTCATCAAAATTGATTACATTATCATTAGACAATTATTATCATCCTTTCAGAAGTATTAATTATAGTATAATATTTAAATTAGACTCTAGCAATAGTAAAACTAATATTTTTAAGAGTTTTTAAAATCTATTTTACAACACAGCAAAGTATTTACTAACAAATTATTGTTAAAATTGTGATCCCCATAAAATTATTAAAGCTAAATAAGGTAATTGTGAAGGACTCTTAATAGAAACTAGTTGGATACTTTTTGTAAGTATGAAAATTTAGGATATAAAAGATAAAAGTCTCAAGATATTACCCTCAAGACTTTTTATATATTAAATCTAGTTTAAAATATCTTTTAGATAAACATCAGATTTGCCCATACTTTGCACTTCCTAATATCTCTTCTTTCAATTCATCTTTTACATTTTTATTTATAACAAGATCACTTTTTTTATTTAAATTATCTTCTAAAAAGAAATTTAAATCCATATAATTGCAGAAATTTTTATACCTCATATTTTTTTTACTTTTTTATTTTTTTCTTTGTTTATTATTATTTAATTTCCAAATATATTTTAACATTATAAGTTTTTTAAAACAACTATATGAACTTCTAATTTTTTGTTTGAAAAGAAAAATACTCGATATCCAATGGAAATTATAGAGGTTTAATCACATTAGCACATACTTTTTTATTAAATTATGGGTCTCCCCCAAAAAGGTTGTTTTCGCTCCAAAATAAATATATAGGATTATTCCAAGGTTTATCTAAAAAAATATTATGTCTCTTATTCCATAGATATATTGTGTCTATTAAAATTAGCTCAATACATGGTGGTAATAGTATCTATTCATTTTTGGTTCATAAAATACAAGTTACCTTTCAAAAAATCCCCAATATTGATAATATAACCTATTTGTATTGTAACCAAATTATATTTAAACTTTTTATCTAAAAATTTATTTTTATTTATAAGCCTTCAGAATGATACTAATTTTTATGGATATCGGTCCAACCCCATAATGTTAATCAAAAAACAACTTAAAAGAAGATTTTAGAATTCGCAACAAGTTCTAATGTATATTATTTTTAGGTTTATATTCTTTCACGATCTTTTTTAACTCTTTTATAATATTCTTCTTATCAGTTTTGTCTGCGATATTTTCTAATTTATTTATATTTTCAATAAATTCATTTTCTTTTAAACAATTTAAATTACTTATATATATTTTCTCATGTTCAGTAGATATATCTTCCTCAGTATCAAGTAAAATTTCTTCATACATTTTTTCGCCTGGTCTCAATCCAGTTATTTCTATATCTATATCAACGCCTTCTTTATAACCAGATAATTTAATTAGATCTCTGGCTAACTCTATAATTTTTACAGGTTTGCCCATATCTAAAATAAATACTTCTCCACCTTTCCCAA
>CAYSHP010000068.1:0-13369 GCA_964430875.1 uncultured Halanaerobiales bacterium | reverse complement strand
TTCTGCTGCCAATGGGATTGCTCTACCCATAACATTAGCAAGTTCACTCATTCTTACCTTACCCTTATCAATGGTAACATTTAGAATGTCTGAAATGTGCATTGCCTTTTCAGCAGCCATTCCATAAGCATTGAGAGCGGTTGTAATTACATCAGCGGTCTCATCAACTTCACTTGCGGTTGCAACAGCAGATTTTGTTGCTGCTTCCATTATTGCAGCAGATTCAGCAATACCAGTAAAACCAGCACTTACAACATCGTATCTTGCATCAATTAATTTTTCTATTGACTCGCCAGTAGCAACAGCCAAGTCCTGCAACTGTTTTTCCATCTGAGCCATCTCGTTCTCTGTAAGACCGCCCATCAATGTACCAATTTCAGTTAAACCGTGTTGCATCTTTGCAGCTTCTTTTGTAACAATAGCGGTTGCCAAACCAAGAGCAGTACCAACAACACCTGCTTTCATAACAAGGCTTGTTAAAGCCCTGTTAATTTTTGATACAGCAAGTTGGGTAGTCTTAGCTGCAGCCATCATTTTTGTATTATATTTAGCAGTGCTTGCATCAAGCACTACAACCGCTTTAGAACCTGCTACCGCCATATATTAAGCCCTTAATCTATTGCTTAAAAAAACTTTATACATTGAGCCAATCTTGCTAATAATATCACTTCTCTCACCTTGACCTAAAAACTCGGAATAATTATCTAAAACCATATCAAGATGTGATAAAGTGGGTATAAATTTTTTGACTTCTCTTTCTTCTTTATTTTTTTTCTTATAAAAAGTGTATTGTTTTCTATCTGATATTGCAATTGTCCTTCTAAATATTTCTGCAACCTTTTTGTTCTTTTTATAAAGTTTAAAAGGTTTTTTCGTATCGGGGAATAACATAGCCATATAAGGGCAAGTACCCTTTATATCGCATTGAGGCTTTTCATTATTCTCTATCATTTGCAACCTACACTTTTTACAGTAACGGTAATTATCTGGGTCAAACTCTTCATTGAGCCTGACCCAATCTATCAGTTTTTTATTTCGTCCCCCTTATCTTCTGGGGTAACCTTATCAATAAAGGTGTCTAATTTTTCAGTTTGAACTAAAAGCCGATAAAGGTTAGTTCCTGTAATCTTACTTTTGGGGATAGGTTCGCCTTCTTCATCAACTACACCTTCCCAACCAACAACACAATAATTTAGCATTTCTTTCATTGCCTTAATATTGCTTTTTACTTTAAAATCAGCAGCTGTACCTTCGCCTTGAACATATTCTCCATGTTCTTCATAAATCTCCATCATTTTATCGGAATGTATTTTACGGAAGGAAAGTTTTGCTGGGTTTTCGTCCTCTACAAGAGGAAACTCATATATCTCCTCTTTGGTCTCTAATACTATCGACATTGGTTCTCCTTTTCATTTTATTATTCCTTATCTAGTATTTCTTTTATCCTCTCCAGGATACTTTCTTTAGATTTCCTTAAATCTATTTCCTCATCTAGTCCGTTTATTTTTACAAACTTTTTTATATAATCAATAGAACTGTCTTTATCGGGAATATCAATAGGTTTATTTATAATATTACCCTTTTCGTCTTTTATAATAGCATTATCAATAGGAATTTCTTTTGCAAGTTTATATGTATGGTCATCTTTAGAATTATACTTATGTTTATAATTAAAAAAATGTAAGTTTTTATAAGAAAAATATCTTTTATCGCATTTTAAATAAGGCATATTATTTACCTTTCATTTTCTAAGTCATTGAATGGGTATCTATTCACCAATGTAACTTTGACTTCGCTTTCTATGTCAGAACCAGCATAACATTCAAAATCAATATTTTTACTAATTATACTTGACCCTCTAACAGAAGCAGAAGGTCTGATAAAATTAGTGTAGGGAAGTTCAATCTTAAAAGATTTATTGTTTGTCCCCATATCAGAACCTGTAATCTCTAGAACTAAATTACTCGTCCCTACTGAATATATATCGTCAAGATAATTGTCATCGGTATATCTAGGAAATGAAACACCACCTGAAACATTTTTGTAATCTGTCCTGACAGGTTCGGGAATGTATTTTCCTGATTGAATTGTTTTAGGCGGTATATTAAGGTTGTGGTCTATATCAACAGATAAATTGTCTATTGTAACAGGCGTTCCATCAATAGAAAAATCCACATTGTCATAAGATTTTATCATTTGGTTTTTATATGTAGGGTGATATTTCCAATTATCGGAACTTGTATTGGTTGTGCTTGACCTTGTTACATCATAACACACCAAATCGGCTGTTAGAGACAATCCACCACTAATTGAATAGTTTACCCTTAACCTTCTTACTAAACACGCTCTAAAGACCCATAAGGACGTTTCTTTATCTATTCCTAATGTAAATCTTCTAATTTCACCGTCAGATTGAGAAATGTTGTCTGCAAGTGTAAAAACATGTTCGTATTCATCGGTTGCTAATTCAGTTTTACTTACTGCACCAAAAGCAGACTCAAGAATTTGATTTAATCCTTCATAGTATCCGTCTATATCTAATGAGCCTTCAACAGCAATACCAATAATATCTTTTTCTGATATACTAGAACCATCTGTAATGTTCTGATAGCCAGAGTTTTGTATATCTTCATTTAAACTTTCACTTAGCATTGGGATTAAATCATATTCCCCCAAAGCCAACTCTTCACTATCTACATCTAGGTCGGGTCTAGGATATTCACCCAATCCTGAACCAATCCTAATTGCTGCTTTTGATTTTACGCCTTTTGACATATTAACCTATTATAAAATTGCTGCTGTTCTATCGTTATTCATTTCTATTCCAACTTCTTTGTCAACATTTACATCTGCTTCATCTAGTTGTTCTGAAAAAGTCATCTCACCATCAGTAAGTAAATCACTATCCCTGCGACCCAATATACAAGAAACAGTTTGAGTTAGTCTGCCTGAACCGTCCATCGGAATATCTACGTCTTCAACAACAATATTAGGCATATAAATATTAAAATTGTTTGTGGTATCTGTAAATTTTAAGTCTGCATGATAAGATGTACCTGCATCTTTACCTGTAATAAAGGTTTCTGCTTCATATTTAGGTATCTCAAACTCAAGGGTTACATCTCTTCTTCCGTCAACAATAGGTAATAGTATTTTCTGGGGATCGGTATGACCTGAATTTTCTGGTGTTCCATAAGTATCAGTATCATAATTTTTATCTATGCTTAGGGTTAATGACCTAACAGTAAGTTGGTCGGCTTCTTCTAATGCAGTAGAGTCCGAAGCAATACGGAATGTTGCGTGGTGTCCCATAATATTTGAATGTCCTATATGAGGGATAGCATCTACGCCTGTTCCAGCACCACAGGTATTAGTACTATCAGCAGAATCTCCAAAATCATAAGCAGCAAAATCAAAACTAGCCTGTAACTTTTCGGAAATATCATAAGATAGTTCCATCGAAGTAGGTATTGCACCTGTTAAAACCTTTAGCTGTCCATCTGCAGGCGTCCCATATACATAGGCAAGTGTTAAAGCATAAATAGCAGAATCACTTAATTGGCAAATATTATAATCACCAGTATCACCTAAATTATTATTACCCATGAAAGCAGCAATAAGTGTATCGGTAGAAATAAAATCAGTGCCTGATACATGAGAATAGGGTACCATACATTCTATACTGTCCTCTGAAACTTCAAGACCTCTTTCAGGTGTACCCCTTCCAATTTCTCCCGTTAAAGCCTCTTCCTGTATCATTTCTGCTGTTTTCTTTGGGTTACCTGAACTTAAAAGCAATCTATCAGTAACCTCTACTTCAGTAGTAAAATTACTATATGTGCCTGCTGCGTCCCCTTGACTTGCAACTGCTACTTGACTTACAGCACCTGATCTATTTGTTGCCATATTTTAACTCCTTTTTATATAATTGCACTTTCAGGGCGGAAATCATAATTAACAGCAAATACTATATTTATCCACCCATAAGTTTCCGAATATCTTTCGTTCTTATCTCTATATGTGGGGAATATATAATCACAATTACCGTCTAAATTATTGTTTTGAGCAATTGAATAAATTATATCCCATTCTAATTCTAAAAGTTCGTCGTTTAAATCTTGTCCCTCTGAATCTCTTTTTAAACCTGCTGAGACTACTATAAACCAACCGTCCCTATCTATGTCCTCTCGTCTCTTGCCTGTGGTTAGGCTACCATCACCAAGTAAAGAATAAAACGCCTCGTTAGAATCTTTAACATAGGCAACAGGAAAGTTGCTATGACCCAAACTATCATAATCCTGTTCAATTTCCAAAACTTTTAAACTGTGGTGGTAGTCCCCTGTACCATCAATTGTATCTAATTGGGCTTTAAGGGAATCTATTATTGCTTTTTTCTTTGGAGTTGGTTTAGAAGCCATGTATAAAAGCCATCTTTCTTATTATTCTTTCTATTTCATCATCAACAACATCAGCAGCATCTTTGTTAACTACATCGTTTAAAGCAGGTCGCATATATGAACGAGGCGGTATATCAACGTGTGATGCAGAAACATTTTGTCCATTCCAAAGGGTAAAGTGCATTTTATCACCTATTGCGTCTATCCCCCCAAACTCTGCTTCAGGGTGTTTATCAGACCTGCCAGCCTCATGTGTTGAGGCATAGGGGGTTATGTCGTCATCTTTTACCCCAAACATTGCTCTAAAACGGGTTCCAGTTGAAGTTGTGTTAATTTCTTCTACATGGGATGGGTGGGTTTCGTTTAAAACTGCATTAGCAAGGTTACCGCTCCTTATAGTTAATTTCTCACTATCGGGAGCACCACCACCTTTTATCATATAATCGTTTACTGCCTTACGCTGTACTCTCTCAACTATATTCTTTAAAGCCCTAGTTCTTATCGCTAACTGGGCTTCTTTACGCAATCTTCTAACTTCATTCATAGCCTGATCCATATTGTGTCGGGCTATAAATTTGAATGGTGTGGTTGCGTGTATATTAAATTGAAACATATTCTATCTCAACCCGTCTATCGTCTTTATAGTTATCTACAACTTTTGCAACAGCATCAGATACAATGGACTCTGTATATTCTATTTGACCATTTCTATCATATTCCGAAGCTTTATTTTGTTTATTGTCCCCACGATACTTATTTTCGTCTAAAAGAGCAGAACCTAATTTACCAACAGCATCTTGAATATCATCGGGTATAGTTTCATAGCCTGCATTATAGGTAATCTCAATATTCCAATCACCCAATCTAAAATACTCTGCTGTGTTTACTATAACACCGTCTTCTTGTATTTTAATGTCGTCGGTCTTATAACCTGTAATATCATCTATTGAGTTAATGGGATAATGTTCCAAAACTAAAAAATCACAACCCATTCCTGAATATTTTTCAGTATAATCACTGGCTTCTATGGGTCTATCTATCATATCTAAAATTATATCTTCTGAAGCTGCTTTTAAAGTGGTGTAATAATCAATTACATCTTGGTCTGTAACATCAGGTTCATTGAGATATTTCTTTATAAATTTATCAATATCAAGCAACATTATAATACCTTAAATTCAAATCCTGTATTTTTATTCATAGAAGCCAATGTATTTGTTGTGTCTAGCGATATAGCAGTCTGACCATAATTTGTGTTTTCAAGACCCTTTCGATATTCCATAAACTCAATTCCAGTCTCTTCTCTAATGCTAGGGTTTTGTGCCAAAAAATGTGCTGCTAGGTAAGTCTCTATTTCAGTTAAAAGGCTTTCTGATAAATCAAAATCGGATAGTTTGTTTGTAACTAAAGCATTGGCTGCACCAATAGCAACGGATATATAAGGGTCTTCCGTTGGTATAAGATTTGCCACTTTTTGTGAATTAGTACGCATTTACTCTTCCTTATCTGTGCCATAAATTAATTGATATAACTCTTCAGCACGTTCCGCTTCATCATAGCCAAGCACTTTTGCACCATTTGATATAAAGTGCCAACTTGACTTATCTGAATATTTATAAGGGAATTCAATGTCTTTGGGGAGTTTTTTAAAGCGTGGGTCTAAACTTGAGGGTTCAAAATCAATAGGAAAGCCGTCGTCATTTAGTTCTTCACCCTCAACAAGCAGTTCATCAATCCTTTTTTGACGCTTTTCTTCATCAGATAAAGGTTTGTCATTACCTGATTTTTCTATTATTTCAAATCTTTCAGGGTGGTTGTCGTATGTATGTCGGTCTATCTCTAACCTATCCCCTACTCTTTTATATTCCTCTCCGTCCCAATGCGTACCGCTCTTTAACTTTACAGTTAGCATAAGTTCTCCTTATTCTGGGTAAAGTAGGGGGTGGATTACACCCCCATATTTATATTAATAGACTTATCCGTTGTAATATGCAATACCCAAATCACTGCCAGGGCCGCTTGTTACCTTTGGTACTTGAGCAGAAAACAGTTTATAGTGTTCAACCATTCCACCGTTTGTTTCCCAACTAATGGGTTGAAGGTCAACTGCTCTTTCAACTGTCATAACTTCAGGCGACATATACATAAGCATTACATAGTTAGTAGAAACGCCGTCGTCGTTTTCATCAGGAAGGTCAGGGCAAACAACAATATCATCAATACCAGTAATACTAAGGACTCTTTCTCTGATTGTCTGTCCATAATAATCAGTAAAGTTCTTTTCGAATGTAGAGGAAAATCTGGAAGGAATAAAAAGAGCATACGGTCCAGACTCAGGAAAATCAAGGTCTACTAGAACCTGTTTCATTGTTAAAACATCGTCCATAATATGTTCTGATTCGCCAGTATCAGCCCAATCGTCGGTAAGTGAGCCAGTATTAATATCAGTATGATTAGTAGCACCGCTAATACCATAGCCATTCAGTGTAATATCTGAACCATTAAGATTCATATCTTCAACTGTCTCGGCTATTTTTCTAGTATATTGGAAAATCATTTCACGGGGTATATCGAACATCTGTTCGCCTTCGTTAACCTGTGAAAGTCTCCAGGGGATAAAGAAATCCTTGTGAATTACAGGCAAAGGTAATGCGTTCATAGACCAATCAGGTCTTTCATTATCAGTTGCCTCATCACCCATTATTGATACTGTGGGGTCTTTATCAAGTTCTGCAACTTCATACCATTTGATTAACACATCGGCAAGTGTCCTGCTGTCATTTACCATCCCATAATTTTCTAATGTGTTGGTAAAAGTAAGAGCAGGTTTTTTCGCTCTTTTTACAATATTATCAATTGTTTCCCAAGCCTCATCGGGTAAAGCCTCATTAGTTCGCAAAGAATTAATATCATAACTATTTTCTTTAAGTTTATTGAAAATAGCACGGTTCTTTTGACCCTGATGAAGCATATTGAGAGTTGATACAAGTTTATTCATTTTTAGCTCCATGTTTATAATTAAAGTACATATGCTTCAATACGAGTAACTGCATCGCCATCATTATTATCAATTGCTTCAGCAGCTTCGAGAATTGGATTATTAGAACCCGCACCCGAAAAAGTTCCAGCTGTTCCTGAGGAACCATAGTAATAAAGGGCGTCGCCCTTGCTTACATTGTTGCCAGAAACATTAGAATTATCTAACCATACAGAAACCTTGTCGCCCTTACGGGGTCTCACGGCTTGTGCAGAATCACCAGAATCTATCTTACCGTCAGCATCTCCATAGGTATCATTTGCATTTTTATCAAAATGACCTTCACTGGTGAGCAAAAGCAAACGATGGTCAGAATCATCAGAAGCGATTGCAGCAAATTCATCACTACCATCTCTATATACAGCAGCAGAAACATTGGTATCAGCAGCAAGTTCGGTGGTTTCAAGGTTTCCCCTTAAATCACCCTGCAATAGTGTTTTTGTACTCATGTTTTACTCCTTATCTTTGTTAAATGGGATGCGTTTATAATTTTTCCCATCTGAATTTCCGTTATTACCTAAATAATTATTTCCCTTTTTGTCTTTCTTGGTAAGTTTGTTTTTTACACTTTTTAGTGTATCAAAACCCATTCCAGAAACTTCATCTTTGCTAAAATCAAAATCCTCAACTAATTCATCTCTCATCTCTTGGATTTCTTTTTCTTCCTGTTCCTGTCTTTCCTTAAATTCACCAATGAGTTCTTCAATCTTTTCAACACCAAAAGCATCGTTAAAATCAAGCAGTTTCTTTACGGTATCAACACCTGTATCGTTAATACGCTGTGTGAAAGCCTTGCAATCTTCTACTGTATCGCAATCTTGAAAAACCTTCTTATCTTTTCCTTCTTTCGTTTTACTCATATCTTGTTCCTTATTTTTATTGAACAATTCATTAATTCTGTCTAAAATAGTTTTGTTGTTAACGTTCTCTTTGTTGTCATTCTCCCATTCAAGACCTAGTTCGTTATAGTGTCTTTTTAAATGATTATATGCAGCATCTGTCTCTTTGGTATCACCTCTCTCAAGAAAAGACCTTGCAGATTTTACGCCGTCTTCAGAAACTACTAACTCTCCGTCTATAACTGTATGGTGTGGGTAATGCAATCTTTGTGAGGGTGCTTCTTCCCAGTTATCATCTCTTATCAGATACATTTCTTCTGTCAGTGATTTATAATTATTAGCCTTTAAAATAGTGTTTCTATCCTTTACATGATCTATGTTTCCCCAAGAACCTTCATGTGTTTCATCACTAGAATTATCCATCTCTATTTTATCTCCTGTGCCTATATCATCTTGGCTTATATTTTCTTGGCTTTTAAAGCCCCTAATCATCATTTTCATATTTCTATCCTCTCCACTGTTAGTTCGATTACAACCACATCCATCCTCAATAGAACAGGCACCTATATCTTCTTCATCACCCAAAACAGCAAAATGATCAGGCTTTATATTATAGTCAATTTCAAAATAAGGCTCTCCATCAAATTCACCTGCAACAAATTCATAATCATTAGTCCAATAACCAACTGAACCCTCTTCCATTTCCCCGCTCTTTAATTTTTCTAAAGTGTCGGGGTTAAACTTTTTTAGCCTTTCTTCATCAATCCAGGTTTCCCACTGCAAACCGTCTTCACCAAACTCAGCATTTAAAATTGTACCAATATAGAAATCATTAAAAATGTCTCTATTATAAACAGCAGTAGGAAAGCCAATTGCATCAACAGGATGGTTATAATAAACTGGCTGTGAGTTCCACATTACCGTTGAGTCTTTAAGGGTATCACTTTTTAACAATACACCGTTAAAAACCCCCTCTATAATAGGGACGGTGGGTACTACTAAGTGCTTTCTTCCCGCTAAATTTTCGCTCCGGGTGTGCCGTGAAAGTTTAATTTTTAATTTTGCCATTTTAAAATCTCCGTACTATAATTTAAGCATTATTAGTGGCTTTGTCAAGTTTACCTGAAAAATTACTTTAATATAAAAACAAAAAAATATTGTTTTTTATATGTTTATAAAATAAATTTTTATTTTAAATAACCGTTAATATTTAATCATTTTACTAAAATTGTTGGTAAATTGTGATAAATAACTAGTTACTGAAATAGGATCGGAATCTACTTTTTGACCAAGTTTCATTATCTTTTTGTACGCTTTAGGATTGTTTTCCTTCATATCCTCAATGACGCTTTCTGCTATCGCACTATAACCACCTTCAAAGCCAATAATTTTTCTAGCCTCTTCATTACTTAACAAATCACCAAGAAGTTCAGATTTACCTATTGACTCAATAGCATTGCCAAGACTTTCTGATATATCTGCTTTTTCTTTTGGTGATAGTTCATATAGTGGCTTCCAGTTCCATTCATAGCTATAAGAGTCATCAATAATACCATAATACTCAAATCTATCTAATAAAGCGTCTAATATTTCTCTTTCTGCAAACTTTTTCCTTCTTACCTGCATTGAGTCAAAAAATGTAAAAATGTCCATAGAGGAAGTAATTTCGCCTCTTTCAGAACCTAATAAAAACTTTCTAGGGTAACCTGTTGTTGCGCAAATAGTGTTAATAACAACATCAAAAGCACCTTTGGGATCAGTCATATCAGTTTCTATCTTTTTTACATCAACGCCCCTAGTACGCATATAATTTCTAAAACCATGTATTAGTTCATCAACTTGTTCTTGAAAATTGTCTTTTTCATCATCGGTTAAAGAAACATTTTGGTCTAAATCAAAAAGTATTTTGTCAGTAACCATTCTAAAATATGCTTCGCCAGAACTACCCACTATTTTTTCTAAATCAACCAGCCTATTAAAAACATTTTGTAATCTTGGGGTTCCTTCTATCTCATTTTCGTCTTTTTCTTCTGCTACATGAATTAATCTAGTCCAGTGTACATTATTTGTATTTCCTTTTCTTTCATTTAGTCCTGCACCTGTTGTAATAGAATACATTTTGGGTAAACCATATCTTGGGTTTTTATCGTCATTTTCCCATTCGCTAATCTCTACATGGTCTTGATTGTAAGGTCTAAAATATAAAATGTCATCAAAACTATTTAAACTATCTTGCCTTACAGGTTTACTTAGTTCGTTAGAATCGCCTACACCTATCAACAAAACACCATATTTTCCTATACCCGATATACGGTCTACTCTTTCACATCTGTTAAATAGCTGTTTCTTTTTTGCCATTCTCTCAAAATTTTCATTTACAGGGTTTAGTCTTGGGTGGCTTCTCCAAGTATATTCAGCAGGTATCTTGATTAGTTTGGAACCCAAACCGCCTCTTTTATATATCCTGTAATAATCTCTAAACTTTAACTGACCAAAAGGCTTATATTTTAGAGTAGTCCAAATTTGTTCATTGCCAAAATATTCATCATATATGTCATAAAATAATTGTCTTACATTCCTAAAATCACTCATAATATCTCCTATTTACCATAATGCGCTTCTCATTTTTGAATGTCTTAAAATTGCCTGAGAAATTGCATCGCTTAAATCATCATGTCCAGCAGGAAACTTTAAAAGCCCCTGTTTTCTATCTCTTAGCATTTTCTCCTTTAAAGCAATATTAACATATATCTTACCAGTCGCTGCCTTATCAGAAGCCATATTAGCCCTTGCTATGGAATCACCTTTGTTTGGTACATCGGTTACTAACCTAACAGGTATATTCTCATGTTTTAAGTCATCGTGCATTGCCCGACCGTTTGCCTTGTTTTCAAAAAAATGGGTTCCTGCATTTTCCATCTCTCTTATATACTGTTTAACCTCTGGTGTTTCTTTCCAAAACCAACCCAAATCATACATAAATATATTTTCACCTAATCGACCTGAAGTTACATAAGCCGATGCTGATTGTTGGGTCTTTTTAGTATAAGCGGTATCCCAATCAGTACCATAATCAGCAAGTTTATATATGCTAGGTAATTCATCTGGCTGAACCCAATTAAAATTATCTTTCCAAATATTACCTGAATTAGAGCCTGGTTGCTGTCCATATTGAGTAGAATATAAAACGGGGGATTTCTCTTTAATAGGTTTCAAAAAATTCCAATCCATCCGCTTTTTATTCATCAACTGGTCTTCATATTTCTCTTTTAAACTTTCTGGCTTGGGAGTAAAATCACTTATTTCAGCAGGTATTTTTATATGTTTTACATTTGGAAACTCGTCTAACATAACATCGGTTGGGTCGCCAACATGGAGTCTTTGACCTACCATAATGATTGGAGTTCCTAAACGGCTTGTTTTCCTACCGCTTATTGTTTCGGTAAGATACTTCTTTGCTTTCTCTCTGGCTGCCCTAGAATAGGCATCTTCTACATCAATAAGGTCATCAAGAGTAATTATATCTCCATGTGAACCTAGTGTCTGTCCACCAACTGAAGTTGCCATTGCCTCACCATTCTGAATATTCCGAAATCTTTTATTTCGGTTCATCTTTTTGTCAAATTCAATTTCACCAAAATAATTTTTATATTTATTAGAGTTTATTATTTTTTTGGCTTTTATTAAAAAGTCTTCAGAAAGGTCTCCAGAATAAGATGCAGCAATATATTTTACTGATCGATTCCTAGACCACATATAAGGCAACAACATTTTGCTTACAACAGTTGACTTTGTTGAGCCTGGACTTATGTTAATACATAAATCATATAATTTTGGTTCTCTATTTACTACCCTATCAACAACTTTTTGAATTTCATCACACATATATTTTATGTGCCAATTGGGTATAAATTCCCCATCTTCAATCACATTCCAAAACTCCTGTACAAAAGTATAATATTCTTTTTTTGCAAGGCTTGAGGAAACTTGTACAGGGTCTAATGCAAGCGAACTATAACTCATCGCCTATCTTTCTTTTTCTTAGAAGGTGATTGTCTTTTAGTGGGTTCAGCATCAGGGTCATAAATAGGTAAACCGTCTTTTAATTTGTGTCCATCATATTCTAATTCCTCATAATCTACTGTTTCAGCCTCTTCTAAATCATCTAAATCTATACCCTTATTCTCTTGCATATCTTTTTGTATCATCTTTAATGTTTTGGGGCTAAGAGCGTCTAAAGGTATCTTAGGTTGTCTATTATCCTCTATTGTGTGCCTGTGTTCCTGTGGTGCTTCACTCTTTCCTGCATAGGCTTTTAAGGCAAATATAGTTGATATTTCTTTGTTATCCCTTACATTCTGTAACAAACTTTCTTCAGCAGCATCGGCTATTAATTGATTGTTTGCTCTCTTTATTGCTTTTGCAGCCTTTGAAAATTGTGGGTCTTTATCAGGATTGGCATAAATTAAATTGTACATTGTGTGATAAGACACATTTGCCATTTCAGCTGCCTTCCTTAAATGACCTTCTGACTTCATTAAACAGTTTAAAAATAATTTCTTAGTGGGTTTATCCGTAGGTTTGCCTTTAGTCATTAAAGTAATCCTTGATACTCTCTAATTTTGTTTCTTTATATATGCTTTTACCGTATTTCTTTTCTATTTTAAACATTATTTCTAAATCAACAGCACTCCAAGGCATTTTGCATCTATTGCATATCCTAAAGTGATGTTCCTTATAACCAATGTCAGTGGCTATTGGGTAACCACAATCTAAACATTTTTTAGGTTCTTTGTTTGCCATAGAGCAAAGAGAAGGATTTGAACCTCCGGCTAACTGGTTAACAGCCAGTTGCTCTCCCGCTGAGCTATCTTTGCCAAATATTGTTCATTTAACGCCTATTTAAGAAATATTTATCGAATATACCATTAGTAATTTAACGATTTTTTTTGAATTTGTCAAGTTTTACTTAAAATAATTGCATTTGATTGGTGTGTTTCTTAATTCTTTTACACGCTTTTTCAAAGTAATCCTCATCTAACTCATAACCCACAAGGTCGAAGCCCATATCCCAGCAGGCAATAGCAATGCTACCG
>CAYSHP010000067.1:11504-13382 GCA_964430875.1 uncultured Halanaerobiales bacterium | reverse complement strand
ATGAATATTCAATTACAAAAAAAAGATAAGTTATTAATTTTTATGGTTATTGCTATGATTTTAAGTTATCTTACTTGGTATAATTTTTCTGCTTTATTAAATTTTATTATAGAAGATATAGATTTATCACCTGGTCAAGTTGGCATAATATTGTCTGCATTTCAAGCGGGTTATGTAATAGCAGTTTTAGCGACTGGTTGGTTAGCAGATCAAATTGGGGAAAAAAAAGTTGTATTAATTGCTACATCCGGAACAGCCATTTTTTCTACTTTCTTTGCTTTTTGGGCCCAAAGTTTTTGGAGTGTTTTATTATTAAGATTAATAGCTGGTATATTTTGTGGTGGCATATATGTCCCGGGTATGTCTTTATTATCTAACTGGTTTTCACCTGAAAAAAGAGGCAAATCTATAGGTGCTTATATTGGAGGTTTAACTTTTTCATATGCTGCTTCATATTTTTTAGCACCAATGATAGCCAGCACTTATAACTGGCAAATTGGTATATTAGCCACTTCCTTACCTGCATTTATAGCTGCATTTTTAGTTTACAAATATGTAGAAGACGCTCCTGAACATATACGTGAAAAAAATTCAGTAAAAAGTAAAAATGAAATGGTGGAAAAAGAAAATATTCAGCCCGCTCCGGAAGGCGGATATAAAGGCCCTATTTTTATAACTTTTAGTTACATAGGTCATATGTGGGAGTTATATGGATTTTGGGGTTGGGTTGGTCCTTTTATGGTTTCAGTAGCGGTAGCTTCTGGTTTTGAATATGTAAGAGCTTCAGTTATAGGTGGCCAACTGGCTGCCCTAATAATATTGGTAGGAGCTCCTAGTGTCTGGTTAATGGGATATATAAGTGACAAAATTGGTCGTACAAAAACAATTTTAATTTGTTCTATTGCTAGTTTGTCTGCTCAATTTATCTTTGGCTTTATGCATGGTAAATCTTTGATTATAACTGTGATTATTGGAATATGGATAGGATTTTGGGTAATTGCTGATTCAGCTTCCTTTTCAACGGGCCTAACAGAAATGGTTAAACCTAAAATTAGAGCTACTTCTTTGGGTATACAAAATTCAGCAGGTTTTTTAATTACCGTTATTTCACCGGCAGTTTTTGGACAAGTGCTTGAGTATTATAATAATGTTGAAAATATTACCTTTGCCTCTCAATGGTTTTTCCCATTTGCAACATTAGGGCTCGGTGCTTTATTAGCACCAATCGCGGCAATATTATTACGAAAAATAAAACAGTCTAATTTAATGAGTAATGGTAAGAAATAATATGGAAAAAAGCAGATATAAAAACTTTTTTGATTTTGATAATTTTCAATAAATTTAAAAAATAAATTTCAACGGCCTTAACTTATCCATAGTTAAGGTTTTTATTTTTACCAGAGATTTAAAATTATTTAACTATTTTTTTCGAAATAATCTCCTCAAAAATTTAAATAGATATTGAAATAAGAGGGGTGGATAAATGTCCGAATACTAATATATAAACATTTATCTGATCCAGCTGTGAGATAATACATGGATATAGTGTATTAAAATTGCGAGAAGAAGCTTAATAAATTATTTATTTTTATGAAAAAAAGAAGATGATGAAAAATGTTATAGATGGATAGTAATTAGACAGGAAGATAATATTTTTTAGGTATCTGTGGTTTTAATAGCTAGCTAAAGGATAGAGCTAATAGAGCAGAAATCAGATATGAATTTAGTAAAATATATTGGAGATAGGGTTATATGAAATAAGCAGCTCAAAGATTAATAAAGCATGGTTTTGAAGTGTTAAATTTGCATCGAATAGAAGCTAAAGTTACAAAAGGTAATGAACCGTCTTGTATGTTATTAGAAAGATTTTATTTTACT
>CAYSHP010000067.1:0-11404 GCA_964430875.1 uncultured Halanaerobiales bacterium | reverse complement strand
AGGTATTGAATACCTATTAGAATTTAATATAAGTAAAAAAAATTACCTATATTAAATTGACATATATAATCATTAAATATATAATTAAAATATGAGTAAAAAATTAAAAATATTACACATATAGGGGAGATTTTTTGTGAGTGGCAAGCTAAATAAATTACCACCAAGATATAAAGGTGAACTTGTAGATATAGAAACTAAAGCAATAATGAAAGCAGTTATTAAAGCAACGAGGAAATTAGCTGAATTAAAAGGCTATGCTGAAGTGGTTCCTAATAAAAATATATTAATTAATGCCATTACCATTAATGAAGCTAAAGATAGTTCTGAAATAGAAAATATTATAACAACTTATGATGAACTATTTGAGGCACTTTCAGAAACTAAGCGTATTGAAAATTCAGTAAAGGAAGTTATTAATTATAAAAGAGCATTATGGAAGGGTTTTGAACTTATTAAGGAAAAAGAAATGATAACAACCAATATAATTGTGGAAATACAAAAAATTATTGAAGAGAATCATGCTGGTATACGAAGTCAATCAAAAGCTGTATTAAAAAATGATAAGACAGGTGAGGCCATATATACTCCTCCCACTAAAGAAAAACAAATAAGAGATTTATTAAAAAATCTAGAAAGTTATATAAATCAAGAAGATAATGTGGAAACATTAGTTAAAATGGCGGTTATTCATTATCAATTTGAAAGTATACATCCTTTTTATGATAGTAATGGAAGAACAGGTAGAATACTTAATGTTTTGTTTCTTGTCTTAAAAGATTTATTGGCTGCACCTATTTTATATTTAAGCAAATATATCAATAATAACAAGCAAAAATACTATCAATTAATTCAAAATATCCATGATGAAGGTGATTGGGAAAGTTGGATTTTATTTATTTTGAAAGGTATTGAAGAAATGTCTGAAAGTTCATTAAAAACATTAAAAAGTATTAATAAGCTATTTCAAGATATTGATAATAAGATAAAAGATAATGAACCAACTATATATTCAAGGGAACTTACTGAATTAATTTTTAATAACTTTTATACTCGTATTAAAGATGTAATAGAAATTATGAATGTAACTAGAAAAACTGCTTCTAATTATTTATATAAATTAGTAGAATTAGGTGTTTTGCAAGTTGAAAAAAGAGGGAGACAGAAAATATTTATTAATCATAAGTTGATTAATATTGTAAAAAAATAAATTTTATTAATAAAAGGAGTTAATTATGGATATTAAAAAATTGCTTAACCTTTCTCAAAAACCAAAACTATTTGAAAGAAGTAATCAGAAATTTTGGGATGATCCTTATATTTCCAAAAAAATGTTGGAGATACATCTAGACCCTGAATTTGATGCTGCTAGTAGAACGGATGAGTTTGTTAATGAATCTATTGATTGGCTAGTTAATAGTGTATTTAATGAAAATGATGATAAAATACTTGATTTAGGTTGTGGTCCGGGTTTTTACGCAAAAGGTATAGCAAAAGAGGGATATTCAGTTACAGGTATTGACTTATCAAAAAGGTCAATTGAATATGCCAAAGAACAAGTCCAAGATAAAGAACTGGATATAGAATATAAGGTAGAGAACTTTTTAGAACTTGAATATGAAGAAGAATTTGATGTAGTTTTACTTATGTATTGTGAATTAGGAGCTCTAACTAATAAAGAGCGTAATAAATTACTTAAAGTTATTAATAAAGCTTTAAAACCAGGTGGTAAATTTATCTTCGATGTTTTCACCGCACAAAATAGGAATAAAGATGACCTTGGTAAGACCTGGGACGCTGCTCAAAAAGGTTTTTGGGATGAAAAACCTTACCTATCTTTAACTGGAACATTTTTCTATCCAGAGGCAGATACATATTTAAATCAAACCATAATAGTCAATAATGATGATGAGATATCTTTATATAGGATATTTGAACATTTCTATAATAAAGAAACTATTACTGAAGTACTAGAAAACTATGGCTTTATTAACCATGATTTTTATTCTGATTTAACCGGAAAAAAATATACTCGAAGTTCTAAAACCCTGGCTGTGGTCACTGAAAAACTTTGATAATGATAATAATTTAAATAAAAAACATGAGAAAGAAGGAGATCTTATGTTCTTAGAAAAGTTTGAAATTAGTCAGATCGGGATTATTTGTCAGGACAACGAGGATTTTTTTATTAAGTTAGGTAAAAGATTTAAAGGAGGCTTGCAGAGTCTAGAAGGTTTTTCACATATAAAGCTTTTGTGATGGGCTCATCTTGCTGATACTGGTGAAGATAGAAAAAAATATTATTTGGTAAAATATTTAAGAAAGGTCCGGAACAGATGGGAGTATTTTCTACTAGAGCACCGGCTCGACCCAATCCAATCATGAGCAGCATAATAAAGGTTAAAAGTATTGCCTATAAAGAGGGGATAATTTATACCTCGTTTATTGATGCTGAAGTGAATTCACCTGTCTTATATATTAAACCTTATTATCCGATGGAAAGAGTTAAAGAATGTCAAGTACCTAACTGGTGTAAAAATTGGCCGACCTGGTATGAAGAAACCATAGGATTCGATTGGAAAGATGTAATCAATTTCAAGTAGAATAACCCCGATTAACTAATAGTAAAGTTAGTTAAGGGACATTTAAGATAAGGGGGAAGAAAATGGAACTAACTGTTAAGTTGGAGGATGTTATGGAAGCAGTAGAACTCCATTCCTTTGAGAGTAATTATTATTATTCCAAAAAGGATGGTAAGGTCTATTTTATTACCGAAGATGAATTGAGAGCGGCTGATGACTATGAAGATATTGAAGATTTTCCCGACTGGCAGCAGGATAATATAAAAATTGCAGAAGATATTTTATGGTCTTTCGATTATATTAAGCTACCGGATAATTTTGATATTAATGACTATGAAATTATGGAGGATTTTTGTTTATCCCTAGAAGATAAAAATTTAAGAGATATTATGTATAACTCGATACAAGGTAGAGGAGCTTTTAGTAGGTTTAAAGATAATATTCATAAATATGGAATTGCTGATGATTGGTATGATTTTCAGGAAGATGTATATATACAAATAGCCAAAGATTGGTGTGAAGAAAACAATATAAAATGTGTTGAAGAAAAGCCTAAAAATGATTAAAAAGTAAGTTGAGGCATTTTAAAATATTAGGGGTAATTTTTATTAAAAGGAAGGGCTTTTTTTGTTTATTAGGCTAAAAACTTCCTTTTTTAAAAATAGATAAGTGAAATATATTATAAGGGGTGGTTTTAACATGGAATGTTTAAAAGATATTTTAGAAAAGTTTTTAGATGAACAACAGGAAAGGTTGGCCAAAAGAACTTTTGTGAAATACAATGATGTAATAACCCTTTTTGAAGATTATCTAGATGGTTATGCATACCAACATTTAGATGAAGAAGAAGCTAAATCTTTTGAAAAAAAACTGTTTAATGAGAGTAAACAGTATTGTGAACTTTATTCGACTGATAGATTAGACTCTATTGAGTTGGATGAATTTATGACATATTTCATGATAAGAAAAGTAATGGCCAGCCAAGAATTATTGAAAAATACAGGTACTGTATTAAGGAAATTTGTAAAATGGTTAAAAGAAAATTCTTACATTAAGGAAGAAAAGTTTAAACAACTATATGATACAGTTAATGAGAAGAAGGGTGATTTACCTAAAGTAGAAAAATTATCTGAATTATTATATGATAATGGAAGAAGAAATAGTATATATACCTATGATGACTATGAAGAAGACAACTTTATAATTTCTAAAGTTGAAGATAATAAACTCTGGCTGGAATCTTTTTTAGAAGAGAATAAAGAAATAGGGCCAGTTAAAGTTTCTAAAAAAATTAGTTCTTTAGCTCAAATAGGCTGGTCAGTATATTTAGTTCTCGGCAAAAGCGATGGAAGTTGGTTTATCATTGAAAGTGGTAATGTATATCCAGAATAAAACAAAGATGAGTTAAGGATGGTTGATATTATTATTAAAAATAGATTGATTCTGATCATAGTTCTAAGTGCTATATTAGCAGCCTCTTTATCAGTACAAATTGATAGCTGGTTATATTCTGTTCTTTTAGCAGTGATAATTGGACTGGTGGTTGGCTTGCTTGGTAGCTTTTTTATTAATGATAAAGATAATTAAACCAACCATAAGATAAAACAATTAAAGGTTACTTTTATTACAATCGATAATGGTAGAGGATTTTATGATTATGAACTTATGGAAGAATCATTTACTGGATGTAGTATAAAAAGAACTGAGCTTTATTATTGTCATGTTTATTGTAGTTTTCAGCGTAGTGGCAATTAAAACAATAATAGATTATTAAAAGGTTTTTACCCAAAGGGACTAGTTTTAAAGGTTTTAGCAGAAAAGTTATGAAATCGATACAAAAGTTTATCAACACTTATAAAAGAAAAATATTTGATTTCAGGACATCAGAACAATTAATTGAACATGCAAAAGGGGTTATCTGAAAATTTTTGGGTTTATACAAGATCAAAACCTAAAAAAACGTGCATTAAACCTTGCAATCTAAATTTAAAAATAAACAAATAAATATATGGAGGGACAAAATGAAAATAATCGGAAAGATCTTATTAATTAGTGGTGGATTATTAATATTATTGTTAGTATTATCTACAATATATCATATGTATCAAATAAGGAGTGAAGCAAAAGAATATCCACCTCCAGGAAATTTAGTGGAGATAAATAACAATGAAATTCACGTATATACCCAAGGTCAAGGGGATAATACGCTTGTATTTTTAGCCGGATCTGGCACTAGTTGTCCCACTATAGATTTCAAACCATTATGGGATAAATTGACAGATGAATATAAAATTGTGGTAGTTGAAAAATCGGGTTATGGTTGGAGTGAAACTTCCTCAAGTTCACGTAACATAGATACTATCCTGACAGAAACAAGGAAAGCATTACAACTTTCTGGTAAAGAAGGGCCGTATGTGCTTGTACCTCATTCGATGTCAGGTCTAGAAGCAATATATTGGGCTCAAAATTATCCAGAAGAAGTAAAGGCAATTATTGGCCTTGATATGGTTATTCCCGATGTCTACTTAGATAGTTCTTTTGAACTGCCATCTAAAAGCCAGTTATACTTTATGTATCTAATTTCAAGGATAGGTTTAACTAGGTTTATGGGTGAATCTGGATTAGAAAAAAACATTCCCTTGCTTAAATCTAAAGATCTATCTAATGAAGATAAAGAAAAACTTAAAGCAATATTTTATAAAAGTTCACTTACAAAAAATATGTTAAATGAAATTGATAAGGTAAAGAATAATGCCAGGATGGTAAAAAGAAAAGATAAGCCTACTGATACACCTATGTATTTTTTTATAGCTGAGGATAGTAAAAATAATATTATACCTAACTGGGAGGATAAATTAACCGAATATCTATCAGAAATTAAATCTAGTAGGTATAAATTACTTGATACCAGTCATTATATACATCATGAAAAATCAAAGGTTATAGTTCAAGAGATTAAAAATTTTCTGCAAGATATAAAAATTGATTAATAAAATTTTTTTATTAGATAAAACAGTAGTATCTTTTTAGCAGGAACCAATTATATTAATAATATAAATAAAATTAAGTGACAGCAGTGATATTTCTTTTTAAAGTAAAAAATAAATATAGCCGGAGTGATAAAATGAATGATATTATTTCTAATTTACCATCAGATAAACAAAAAATAATTGAGGCTTTAATAAATAAAATTAAATGTGAGTATAAAAAAGATATTGCATTAGTTGTTTGCTATGGCTCATATATAACAAAAACAGCTTATAAAAAATCTGATTTAGATTTTTTCTTTATTCCTAAAACAAAAAAAGGCTATAAAATGAATATGCAATTTATAATTGATGGTATTGGATATGATTTTTGGCCTTTATCCTGGCAAAGAGCTGAACAAATAGCAAATTTTGAGGAAAATAATGTTTCTATAATTGCTGAGGGAGTAGTAGTCTATTATGATAAAGTGGAAGATATAAAAAGGTTTAACTCCTTAAAGCAAAGAATAGAAGAAATAACAGAAAATCCTGATAACAAAGATATATTAATTAATAGAGCTGAAAAACTATTATCTAAAGCCAAGTCACTTTACTTTAATCTAAAATATTTAAGTGAAGAATACGAAACTATAGACGCAAAGATTTCACAGATATTAAATTTGTTAATTAATATCACTGCTTTAATAAATTCTAAATATATTAAAAAAGGTGTTTATAATATAGAAAATGAGATAAAAGAATATTCTATCTTACCGAAAAGTTATTTAGACCATCTGAATTCAGCTATAAGAAATAAAGAAGTAAAGGTTAAAAAAGAACTTATTAAAAATATGATTATCAATATTGAGGAGATATTACAAAAAAAGAAACCTAAATCCACGACCAAAATTACAAATGATAATTTTAAAGGTTTTTATGAAGAGATAAAGTCTAGTTATAATAAGTTAATTCATGCCTGTGAAAATAAAGATTATATAAAAACATATTTTACAGCTCATCTAATTGAAAACGAAGTAAAAAGTATGCTTGGCGAAAAATATGATACCTTTAACTTTCCCAATTTAATAATCAATATTAATGAAAATGATTTTAAAAAATTAAAATCAATAACTTATCAGCAAGAGGAAGTACTTTTAAATATATTGAAAAAACAAAAGATAAATGTTATGAATTATGAGAATATAGATTCATTCCTTGATACCTTTTAATAGAATAATAAAAACATATCTCAAATATTATTTAATTCAGACATATTAATACAATAAAAATAATAATAAAATTTATGAAAGGAGTATTATAAAATGAGCATAGGAAGAAATGATCTCTGTCCATGTGGGAGCGGGGAAAAATTTAAATATTGTTGTAAAGATATATTTAAATTTACAAATAAAGGGAAACAATCACATTGGTTTAAAGAAGAAATTGAAGATTATTCGACAGCTAAAATCATATTTAAACTTAGAGATTTTGGGATTGAGATTACTTACGATTCTTTCCAAAAAGATCTTGAAAATTTTTATTCTGCAGAAGATTTAACTGAGTATTGGTATGAGATATATAATATAAATACAACTGGTTTTGATGACGATTTTATTTGGTTGGGGGCCTGGGTTTTATGGGAAAGGATTCCAACAAAAATGATGTGTGATGAGGAGATCAGTGATATGATTTTAGCAGGATATGATCTCTTATCCAAAGATAAACTATTTGAATGTTGTGATATATGGTTTCAGGCTTGGAAAGAATTAAAGAAACATTTAAAAGATGACAATATTAATTCTTTAAAAAAAGCAGACGAAATATATAAAGGGGATCAATATTTAAGTAACTGGTATCAATATTTGGATATGGAGTTAGCAAATGCAGGTATAAAAAAGAAAAAATATTTTAAAAAGCGAATTAAGTTTACAAAGGAATTTTGCCAATTATTACCTGATTCAGAAAAGTATATAATAAAAGAGATGAAAAGAGTTGAAGCAGAGTCATATTTTGCAATTGGAGAGGTAAAAAAAGGAGAAGAAAAGTTTAAAGAAATAATAAGTGAATATCCTAATTGGATTTGGGGTTATATAGGTTGGGGTGACCAGTATGGTCCCTTTAGCTTAAACAAGGATATATCGCCTAACTATAAGAAGGCAAGAGAAATTTATGAAAAGGCTTATGAAAAAAATATTGAGGATAAAGAAGGACTAGAAATATTAGAGGAAAGAATAAATAATCTTAAATAATAAGGTTATCTTATTCAAATAATTTTTTTCAATGTTTTTAATACTTTAATTAAATTACTTTTATGTGTTTTATTTATATAATGCCTATATTAAAAAGGAGAAGCAAATGGAAAACAAATATGTAAAACAATTAAAGGATATTTCTAAAAAGAATCTAGAGCAGGTTGGAGGTAAAGCTGCTAACTTAGGAGAATTGCTTAAAACAGACTTCCCGGTTCCGGACGGCTTTGTATTAACTATTAATGCATATAATAGTTTTATTGAATACAATGATATAAAAGCGAAAATAGAAGTGTTGATAGAAAAAATAGATAAGGATGATTTTGAGAATATAAAAATCATCTCAAAAGAAATCAGGAAATTATTTAAAAAGAGCATAATACCTAAAAATATAACTGCTGAAATAAATCAATTTTATGAACAGTTGGAGCAACCACAAGTAGTAGTGCGTTCTTCTGCTGCTAAGGAAGATTCCCCTACCACATCTTTTGCCGGTCTTTATGATAGTTTCTTAAATATAAATGGGAAAGAACAGCTATATAAACATATCAAATTATGTTGGGCTTCTTTGTGGAATGTGCGTGCAATATCATATCGTTTACAACATAATATTAAAGGAATTAATTTAGGACATGCAGTAGTAGTTCAAAAGCTTATTCAGGCTGATAAATCAGGCATATTATTTACAGCTAATCCTGTAAATAATAGAAGAGATCAAATTTTGATAAACTCTGCTTGGGGATTAGGAGAAGCAATAGTAAGTGGAGATGTAAATCCTGATCAATGGATAGTTAATAAAAATAATGAGCAGATAGTAGTAAAAGAAATAGCTGAAAAGAAAAAGATGACAGTCTGGAAAAATAAAGGCACAGAGTTAGTTGATGTTCCCTTAGAAAAACAAAAAATGACTACTCTAAGTGATGATGAAGTACATGAACTTAGCAAATTAGCAAAAAAGGTAGCTAATTATTATAATAGCCCTCAGGATATAGAATGGGGATTTTATAATAATAATTTTTATTTATTACAAACAAGACCGATTACCACACTTTTCCCCAAAATCGAAGTGGATAATGGTAGTAATAGGCTTAGAGTATATATTAATTTTTTATTGATTGATAAGGTGATGCCAGAACCTCTTACTCCTTTGGGGGTTGACATTTGGAAGTTATATTTAAAAAGAATATTACCTGCTGACTGGGTGAAAAGTGCAGCCGGCAGATTATTTGTAGATATAACTGAAATCTCAAGACTAGAAAGATGGTGGAATAAATTAAGCAATAATTCTTTTGCAATGGATCCTTTAACAATAAAAACAATGATATCAACTTTACAAAAAAATAAAGATACTCTAAAAGAACAAAGAAAATCATTTATTAAACTAATACCAACTTTATTATCTTTTATTAGTCCCTCTTTTTTGAAGTTTGTTTTCACCTCAATGTATAAGGCCTTATATGGACTATTGTTCTCGCCAGAAAAGGTAGTTGAAAAGGCCTATCAATATGGTGAAAATCAGATTAAATTACTTAAGGAAGAAACAAAAAGCTTAGAGTCTAAAGAAGAAAAAATTGCATTTATTGAAGAAAATGCCTTGTCAGTATATTATTTTATACCTTTACAAGTACTTTATTATGTAATTAATTCCCTTAACTATTTACAGAAGTCTAAAAAGATTATTAGAAAACATCTGGATTGTAAATATGATTTGAGTATAGTTGAGAAATCACTTCCTAATAATGTGACAACAGAAATGGCTATAGATCTACTTAAAATTGCTCAAAAGTTTGCTGAGACGGGAGAAAATCTTTCTACAGAACATCCTGAAATCAAAAACTTTTTAGATAAATATGGACATAGAACATATTTAGAAGTTGACCCTGGTGTTTCCCGTTGGCAAGAAAAACCTGAATATATTATAGATTTAATTAAATCTTACATGAAAAATAAAAGTTATCAAAAAAGGTTAAGTAAGTTTTATCAAGATAGAGAAAGAGCAGACCAATTAATTGCAGAAATTAATAATAAGTTAAAAGAAAAGGGAGCTCATAGACAAGCCAAGAAAGTTAAGAAACTTTTAACTAATTATAGAAAGTTATTTGGGGTTAGGGAATTGCCCAAATATATAATGACAAAAGGTGTAGCTATTTTTAGAGAAATACTTTTAGAAGTTGGCGAAGAGTTAAAGTTAGAAAGCCGTTTAAATAGTAAAAATGATATATTTTTTGTCAGATTACAAGATATTAAATCTGAGAGAAAATTACAAGATATAGTTGAAGAAAATAGAGAAATGTACAAAAAGGAATTAAAAAGAAGTTCAGTACCTAGAGTAGTGACAAGCACAGGTGAAACAATATATTATCCAAATATTAAAAAAGCAGATAATGTATTAGTAGGAATACCGGTATCAGCTGGTGTACAAGAAGGAAAAGTTAGAGTATTAGGCTCTCCTGATGAGGCTGAGAAGTTAAATAAAGGTGATATTCTAGTTACCAAGGCTACTAATCCAGCCTGGACACCCCTGTTTTTAGAAATAGGAGGCTTAATAACTGAAATGGGTGGACCTATATCACATGGTTCAGTAGTAGCTAGAGAATATGGGGTACCAGCTATTGCAGGATTGCATGCAGCGACAACTAGCTTAAAGGATGGTCAAATTATAAGGTTAAATGGAGAAACAGGTGAAGTGGAAATAATAAAATAAGAAATATACTTATTAAGAAGGTATGAATTTAAAAATATATTTTATATCTAACATAAAATTTTTTATAATGAAAAATATTATTTTTGAGGTGTAAAGATGTTAAATTATTATTATCCTAATTTGATATTTATATTGGTTTTAATATTCTATTTTTTACCATTAATTATAGGGTTCTATTTAGGTAATAAGAAATTAGTTAATACATCAAATATAAGTGAAATAGGAAAGAACTTTACAGATCCTTTAACTAAAAAATTCATAATTTGTCAAGAAAATATAAGATGTCATGCATTAAGAATAAAAAATGGGTGTTATTATTCATTTTAATTTTGTTAAATAACTTATTCTTAGCAGCTTTCATAACAAAAATTTTTTATGGTATTATATTTTTTATACCATTATTATTAACTGCCTGGGAAGGATTTGGACAGGGTGTAATTTTTTCAAAACCAAAAGCCAGAGGAGGAATTATTTTAACTTTTTTTGAATTTGGTGCATAATTATTTGCTACGGTTATTGGAGTTAAATTTGGCTTAAACCTTTTTGATGTAATATTTTTTAACAAACAGATGTTTATAGACATACCCTGGTTATATGTTTGGCTAACGATAGGTTTTTTAATTGTAGGGGCCCTTATAGAAACTTTTCAATTAAAACAGTGAGTAAGAAAGTGGATTTAAGTGATATAGATAAAACCGACTTTAAAAAAAGAAGAAAAGAAATGGCAGAATATATGGATGAAGAATAAAATTGACATATTTATATGTGCGCTACATTGCATTAAAGTTGTTGTAAAATGATCATTATTAGATTAAAAGAAAGGTCTATAAACTTGTTAAATCAGATTATAAAATCAATAAATGAATATTATTAAGTTGTCCTTTTAGTCTAGATAATAAATAA
>CAYSHP010000066.1:0-13881 GCA_964430875.1 uncultured Halanaerobiales bacterium | reverse complement strand
TTATTTAACAAGCTCCTTTTTAATCTTGTTTATGATTAGGTGGGAGAAGTTGACGATATATATGGGGCTTCCCTTAATTTTATCTAAAACTTTGCTGAAATTTCATACTAACTCTGTAGAAGAAACCATATACTCTCTATCTAATTTTAAAATAGCCATTTGCCCCTTTTTATATATAATATTATATTTTTTTCTTAATAATATTTAGATATTATTGTACACATAATTTACCATTTTATCTAATACTTTTAATTTGATATTATACAGTATAGAAATTAAATTTAATTAGTACAATTACTCTTTAAAAATAAAATGTTCTCACTTAAAATCAATTCTTGAAATTAGAAAAGATCTTAATGAGAACATTATTGGTAATGTTATTAAGTTTTATAATTTATCCGGATTATTTTTTTCATCCATCTTATAAAACTCACTGTATTTTATATTTTTTTCATCACATAACTCTTTTATATCTTCTATATCATCTTTTTTTATCAGACAGGCATATCCACATGACTTAGAAAGCTTGGAAGGAACAGGTACCATCTTTACTTTTATATCGGCTCTTTTACAATAATTTTCAAATTTAAAAGCCATTGAAGATATTTTAAAGGTAATTAGATATCTTTCTTTTTGTTGATCCATTATTGCTATCACCTCTATTATATTTTTCTTTATTTACCTATTAATTCTTCTGTTTTTTGAACAGCTGATTCAGCGTCAATGGCATAAGCATCAGCTCCCACATCTTCCCAACTAAATTTACGGAAGGCGGCTCCTCCGACCATAATTTTAACATCACGAGTTTCTACATTATTTTTAATAGTCTGGATTAAGTTGCGGGCATGATTTAAATGTTCATGTAAGGTAACTGAAATCATAATTAAATCTGCCTTATAACTTTTTATGGCATTAATCACACTTCTACTAGGTATATTAACCCCTAAATAAAATGTCTTCCAGCCCTTTATTTCTAGCAAGTTGTTAATCATTCTTAAACCGATTTGATGCTGTTCTCCACTGACACTTAATAATAATATATTTTTATCTTTTTTGCTACCATTATGCATATTTACTTTTTCAACTCGGTCTTTTAACTTATCTAATACTGTATAAATATTGTTAGTCATAAAATGTTCTTGAAAAACATCAATCCGGTTTGTTTCCCATAATATACCGATATTAAATAATACAGGTTGTAATATTTTTAAATATACATCTTGTAAAGACCAGTCATTTTCTATTGCTTTATAAACTATCCTATCAGATTTCTGTTTTTCACCGGATAACAAGGCATTAAAGTATTTTTCAGCAAGATCATTTAATAGAATTTTACTTTTTATATCCTTTTTAACCTTACTCATATCAAATTTATTATTTTCTTCTCTACCCAATAGAAAATCTATAGAAACATTAAAAAAATCAGCAATTTCAATCAATGTTTCATGATTAGGAAACCTCTGCCCCTGTTCATAACTAGCTATTGTAGTTTGGGCAACTCCTAATTTATCCGCCAGATCCTGTTGTCTCATATTAGCTTCTTTTCTTAAACTTCGTAAATTCTTTGCAAATGGAGACATCTTGTTTCCTCCTTTGTGCTTTATTATTTTATTATATAAATATTATAGCACAATTAGTGATAATATTACAATCTTTATGTGCTATTATTTATTTAAAGCACAAATTGTAATAATATTTATTATAAAAAAAGCTATAGAGAAGCATATTCTCCATAGCTTTTTGTTGAATATATTTTATTGTCAATAAAATTAGCTATATTTGTCCTTAAGTAATTCAGGCTGATAAGGAACACTCCGATTTGGGCATTCTTCACGAGGACAGACCTGGCAGTTTTCAAAGTCTTTTTCAGTAGGATAAATTAAACCTGATACAGATTTTTTAGGTATCATTAATGAGCTCTCAGTTAACTTAACTCCTATAGCTTTTTCAGGATTACCTAAAAGTTTAAAGAGCTTTTTTTGTTCATTTATCGACCAATCAATTAAAGAACCTGGATTCATAACAGAAGAAGAACCGGGTAAATAGGTTTCATTAATTTCTTTTTTTATAAATTTAAGAGCTTGTCTTAATACTTCTTCCTGCAGCATTGAAAGCCAATAGTCTTCTAACATATCAACATTTTGTTGGTTTGACCATGCCTCTACTTCTTGACCACAGGTCACAATATAGATTAAAACCTTATACACATCTTCTAAATTAACCCGCATTATTTTACTTTTAAAAGTTTGGTCTTCAACAACTACATACTCTTCCCCTCGGTCATTAATATATACTTCTTTATACATTGCTTTAGGTTTTGCGATCTGATTAACTTTTTTTATATATCTTTTTACAGTATCTATATCAGAGTAATCTTTACTCAATTTAATCTTTTTTAAAAATTCATCTAATTTTATTTTAAAGGGTATTTCTTTTTTTATAATAGTATCCATTATCACCAGTCCTTTTAAAAACTCATTGAATTAATATATTCAGTTTGAAATTCCTCATTTACAGATAACTCTATATACTTTACTTTTTCTTTAATATCAATTGCTCTTTTTTTAGCTTCTTTATTCAACAAATAGATTTTAGCACCTGTACCTGCTCCATTACCAATCTGAATAATTCTATCTTCAAGACATTGGGGAATCATCTTTATAAAACAAGCATTGGCTGGATTAATATAGTTGCCAAAACCACCAGCTATGAATACTCTATCTAGATCTTTTGCTTTTAATTCCATCTTATTTAAAAGTATTTCGATACCTGCTGCAATTGCTCCTTTGGCTAATTGAACTTCTCTAATATCTTTTTGAGTTAAATAAATTGTAATCTCAGCCTGATCTTTTTCTGTGATTTTTATAGCTCTCTGCTCTTTATAATTTTCTAAAAAAGGTTTCTGCCAATCTTTTAATTCTTCTTTTTCTTTAATCTTACCAGAGGATTCTATAAAACCATGTTTGAAAAATTCAGCAATCATATCTAAAAGACCTGAACCACAAATCCCAATCGGTTTTTTATCATTGATTGTTGTGTACTCAAAACTTTTGTTTTTGATTTTAAAGGATGATATAGCCCCTGTAATGCCGGCAGTTCCAAATGTAATATTAGCACCTTCAAAAGCAGGTCCGGCCGCTGCAGAACATGAATAAATGCGTTTCCCGCTGTTTAAAACAACCTCTCCATTAGTTCCAATATCAATCATTAAGTTATTACCTTTTAATTGATCAATATTGACTGTTAACATATCTCCTGTAATATCGGCTCCCACATAACCTGAAATTGATGGTAGAAACTGTATAATACCATTTTCATTAATTTCAATACCTACTTCTTTTGGTTTTAAATCAAGTTCATCTGTAAAGGTAGGCACATAGGGGGACTTTGCTATCGATAGAGCATCAATACCTAATAAGAGGTGTAACATAATTGTATTACCGACAATACTCATTTTATAAATATCATCTTTTGTTACATTATTATTATCAGCCAGAGTTTTAATACCTTCATTTAAGGCTTTTAAAACATGTACTTGCATCTCATCGATACCATCTTCATTATTAAAAGTATAGTTTATTCGAGATATAACATCTGCCCCAAACTTCTTTTGAGGGTTATAAAAAGAGTTTATATCTACTTCTTTACCAGTATTTAAATCTAAAAGATAAATTACAATTGTTGTAGTTCCAATATCAACTGCTAATCCATAAAAGTTTTCATTTATATTATCTTCACTTATATTTAAAATTTGATCACGCCATTTTAAAACTGTTAGTTCTTTTTTCTTATCTAACTCAGGTATCTTTTTTAAGTTTTTGTAATCAATTATCTTCGTATCTGTTTTTTCATAAATCTTTTTTAAATAATCGGTTTGATTTTTTAAAGTTGCTTTATCTAATTTGATCTTAGTTTTACTTAAATCAAGGTCTATATCAAGCTCTGTGATAATACCCTTTGTCATAACTGTAATATCTTCTTTAGCTTCATAAATTACTTGTAAATCACTCTCAACTTCATATTGACAACTTAAACGATATCCTTTATTTAATTCTTTTTGATCTAAATATTTTTGTTCAACTTTACTAGGTTCTTTTATATCTCCTTTTAGTTTAACCTTACATTTACCACAGATGCCTTCTCCTCCACAGTAGGCATTAATATCATAACCATTTTTTAAAAGTACTTTTAATAATACTGCACCTTCTTTACATTCAATTGATTCAGTTTCATTATTGTTTTTAACTTCAATCTGATATGGCATAGCAATCCCCCTATATGATTTCAGTTCAAATCAAATAACTTATGTCAGTTTGTATTTATTATTTCCAATCTGACAAGATTACGCTTACTCATTAGTTTAATAAAATAGGCATAAACAGAAATATTTACTGCCTCTCCAATTATTTTGGGTATAATCGTTACTTCAAATGGTACCCCAAACAACATATCTAAAAAGATTGGTACAAGTATTACAGAAGATATAACCTGACCAGTGCCAATTGCTATAAAGAGTGTTAGATATGAAATGTTTTTATTAAAAACATAATATATTAAAAACCCTGGGATAAAACCTGTTAAAAAGGCAGTTAAAGTAAAGTGCGGCATATAGGCTCCTATTGGATTTATGAAATATCCTAATAGATCTGATATCGCACCGATAACACCACCTGCTAAAGGGCCCATCATAATACTACCAAAGATAACCGGTAAAGAACCAAAACCAATTCTAATGCCTTCTACTCCGCCAATTGCAAACCTTAAAGAAAGTAATCTTGTTAAAATAATACTAAGGGCAATTAAGAATGAAGAATAAACCATTTTTTTGATTGAGAAATTTTTCATAAAGTAAAAAGCTCCTTTCTCTTTGAAGTGAAATGGCAGAACCAATCACCAAAGAAAAAGAAGCATCTTTGGTGACAGCGGACGCGATGACCATACCGTTCGCTTTAATTAAAGCTTTCGTCCTCAGGCAACGTCCCATCCAGAGGCACTTTTCGCACGGCATCTACTCTGCCACTCATTTATTTTTTTATTCTCACTACTTATTACTATTTTAATATCTTTGTCTAGAAGAGTCCAGAAATTTTTCCATTTTCATCAATATCAATATCTTCAGCTGAAGGTCTCTTCGGTAAACCAGGCATCTTGAGTACTGGACCTGTCGAAGGTACAATAAAGCCAGCTCCAGCTGATAAGGTTACCTTAGTTACTGAAACCCTAAAGTCAGTAGGTCTACCTTTGAGTTCTGGTTTATCTGAGATCGAATTTTGTGTTTTAGCCATACAAATTGGTAGATCTCCATATCCCTGTTTTTCAAAGGTTGCCAGCTGTTTTTCAGCTGAATTACTGTAATCTACTCCATCTGCACCATAGATTTCTTCAGCAATTTTTTCTATCTTTTCTTTTAAGGAAAGTTCTTTGCCATAAAGGAATTCAAAGTTGCTTTCCTCATTGTCTAAGATATCAATGATCTCTTCTGCTAATTCAAGGCCACCTTCGCCACCTTTAGCCCATACTTCAGAGAGGGCAACTCTAACTCCCATCTCTTCACATTTCTTTCTAACTAATTCTAGTTCTGCTTCAGTGTCAGTTGGGAATCTATTAATGGCTACTACAAGCGGTACATTAAACTTATTAATATTTTCAACATGTTTTTCTAAGTTTTCAATCCCTGCTTCTAATGCTTCTAAGTTTTCTTTAGTTAAATTATCTTTAGGAACTCCACCGTGCATTTTAAGGGCCCTTATAGTAGCAACTAATACGGTAGCATCAGGATGTAAGTCTGCATATCTTGATTTGATGTCAAAGAATTTTTCTGCCCCGAGGTCAGCGCCAAAGCCAGCTTCTGTAACTGCAATATCAGATAACTTCATTGCCATCTTAGTTGCCATAACACTATTACAGCCATGTGCTATATTAGCAAATGGACCACCATGGATAAAGGCAGGTGTATTTTCTAAGGTCTGTACTAAGTTAGGTTTTAAGGCATCTTTAAGTAAGGCGGTCATTGCACCTGCTATATTTAAATCATCACAGGTAATTGGTTCATCTTCTTTACTATAACCAATTACAATATTACCGATCTTATCTTTAAGTTCCATTAAGTTATTGGCCAGACATAAGATAGCCATTATCTCAGAAGCTACAGTAATTATAAAACCGTCTTCTCTTGGTTCTCCGTTACCAGAACCACCCAGGCCTAAGACAATTTCTCTTAAGGCTCTATCATTCATATCTACAACTCTCGGCCAATTTACTTTGGTTTTATCAATATTAAGTTCATTACCCTGTTTGATATGGTTATCAATAGCAGCTGATAAAAGGTTATGTGCTATACCAATCGCATGAATATCACCAGTGAAATGAAGATTAATATCTTCCATTGGAATAACCTGGGAATAGCCGCCACCGGCTGCTCCCCCTTTAACACCCATAGTTGGTCCTAAGGATGGTTCACGGATCGCTATCATAGCATTTTTACCCTTTTGATTTAAAGCTTGACCTAAGCCAACTGTTGTAGTAGTCTTTCCTTCCCCAGCTGGAGTTGGAGTAATAGCTGTAACTAAAATTAATTTACTGTCTTCTTTAGACTGTAATCTTTGATAAGTATCAAGTTTAATCTTTGCCTTGTAATCACCATAAAGTTCTAAATCCTCATGACTTAAACCAATTTTTTCTGCAATATCAGTAATAGGCTGCATTTTTGCCGCCTGAGCTATTTCAATATCACTTTTCAAAAATATCACACTCCCAATAATTTTTATTTCATTTATTTTTTAATATTTTCAATGTACTGATCTAACTTTTCTTCTAACTCCTTATCAAGTGGAGGTGCCTCATAATCTTCTAAAATTTCTTTACACATTTTATTAGCCCGTTCATCTATAGTAGGCTGATCTATATTACTAAAGTACCTATCTTTGGAACTTAATACTGGTGCTTTTAAGTCCCGCATATGGTCATAAGTATGCTGTTCAGCAATGAAGTTGCCACTACTGCCTACATGCATGATTACTTCTTTGGCGAGTTCGTCTTCATTTACCAAAATACCAGCTTCATAGTTATCAATGATTCCCACAATTTCATCATCGATTAAGAACTTTTCAAAGGACATAGTCATGTAATTTTCTAATAGGCCAGCTGAGTGTAAGATAAAGTTAAAGCCACTCTTTACAGCTGACATAAAGTTCATCATTGATTCATAACCAGCCTGTGCATCTGGTTTTAGTGAATCAGTTAAAGAACCTCCCCCTCTTGATGGTAAGCCGTAATATCTTGCAATCTGAGCTGTTCCGTTAAACATCTTAGCTGTTTCTGGGTTACCGATAGCTAAATTACCAGTTTTTAAATCTACTACACTAGAAGCTGAGCCATAAATTACGGGAGCCCCTGGATTAACCAGTTGTGATAAAACAATACCGGTTAATATTTCAGAATTTTGTTGCACTAAAGCACCAGCAATTGTAGTTGGAGCAGTAGTTCCAGTCATACTTAAGGAAGCTACTACAATCGGTTGATTAAATTTAGAATGAACCATTAAAGCATCTGACATTCTGCTATCAATCTGTAGTGGGGAATTAGTATTAATTAAGGTGATCATGATAGGATGATCTTTTACATAATCCATACCACCAAAAAAGATTGAACCCATCTCAATACTTTCTTTGGCTTTTTTAGCACCCATTGCTGATCCCATTAAACATTTATCAGTATGTTTTACAGCTGCCTTTAACATAAGTGCATGTCGTATTTCATCTTCAACATCGTTAGGTTCTACTAAAACACCTCCCACTACATCAATAAAGTCACTGTACCCCGCTAACTTGGTGAACTTAATATAATCATCATAAACTGCTCGTCTTCTTTTACCTTCCTCAAAGTCCATGACAAAAGGAGCTCCATAACCAGGCGCTAATACTGTATTTTTACCACCGATAACCACACTGTTGTCTTCATTTCTGGCATGTAAGGTAAACTTCTTTGGTGCACTATTTAAAGCTTTTTCGATCATTTTTTCATTAATAAAGACCTGTTCTCCATCTACTTTAGCCCCATTGTCTTCTAATAGTTTGCGTGCATCTTCGGAGAGTATCTCAATTCCATTTTTCTGTAATATTTCTACAGTGGCATTATGTATTTTATCTAACTGCCCTTCTGTAAAAATATTATTATTAATTAACTCTCTTGTAATCAATATACTTCCCTCCTCAATCCTGACTGACTAATATTCGTCCGGCATTTCACCTAACTGTTCCATGGTAAAGACCGGCCCATCTTTACATACATAGTAATGACCAATATTACAGCGTCCGCATTTACCAACACCACAGGACATTCTCATCTCTAAGGTCGTGATTATTTCAGATGGTTCAATTCCTAAATCCTTTAACCGATTTGTTACAAATTTAATCATAATTGGTGGTCCACAGGTAAAAAACCTGGTATTGGGTAAATCCCACTCTAATTTATCTTCGATCAATGTATGAGGATAGCCTACACATTTACTCCATCCTTCACAGGGCTCATCAATAGTATATTTGATTTTAGTATCTTCTACTTCTTCCCACCAGTCATAATCATAACAGTAAAGGGTATCTTCTGGAGAACGAAATGCAGTCAACAACTGGATCTTTTGATACTTATCTCTATTTTTTTCATCCATTACATAATTGATTAAAGACCTTAAAGGAGCTAAACCGATACCACCTCCTATAAAGATGATATTTTTGCCATCAGTTGACTTTACAGGAAAGCCATTACCAAATGGTCCCCTGACTCCTATTACATCACCTTCTTTCATATTGTGTAAGGCTTCTGTAACAAGACCTACTTCTTTAACTGAAAATTCAATGTAGTCTTCTTCAGTTGGTGAAGAAGCAAAACCAAAAGGGGCTTCACCTACTCCAAAAACGGTCACCATCATAAACTGACCAGGTTTAAATTGGAAGTTTTCTCTAACTTCATCATCTAAAAACCTATATCTAAATGTCTTTATGTTCAAATTAGTTTCGGTTTCTTGTGTTATATCAATTATCTCCGCTTTATGAGGCAGCATATCAGTCTTTTCCACTTTCAGCCCCTCCTTTTTCATTTAAATATTGTTCTGTCATCTTAAGTGCTTCTCTGATGTCTAAATTAACCGGACAGCGGTCTATACATCTACCACAACCTACACAGGCTAAACCCTCATAATTTAAAGGATGATACGAGAATTTATGCATAATCCGATTGCGATAACGTTTATCTTTTCCATCGCGGGGATTATGACCGGAGGCGTGTGCACTATAGGATGAGAACATACAGGAATCCCAGCTTTTATACTTCTCGGATTCACCATCGGCTCCCTCCCAGAAGAAGTTAAAACAATAACAGGTTGGACAGTAATAAGTACAGACCCCACAACCTAAACAATTCTCTGTCATCTCCTGCCAGATATCGGCCTCAAACATTTCCTTTTCCGGTAGAGGAATGGGAATATCTAGTTCAAAACTACTTTCTTTAAATTTGTCTCTTCTTTTTTCTAATATTTCAGTTAATTTAGTTTGATCTCCTTCAGGAAGTTCAGCAAATAAGTTTTCATACTTTTCTTCTTTTACCTTAATCCAGAAATCATCGCCATCTTTGAAAAGATAGATTGGTGCATAATCACTTTCTACTGGATCCAAACCAAGCGTATCACAAAAACAACTGTTTTGTCTTTCAGGACATGATATACCAACAATTATTGTTTTATCACGTCGTTTTTTATAGTTTTCATCAATATACATATCGTCTTCTATAAATACTTGATCTAAGACCTTAATTGCTTCAATATCACAGCTTCTTACTCCTAAGATAATAGTTTCTTTACCATCATCATAAGGTGCATTACCTTCAAAATCATTACCAAGATAATTATTTTGCGGAAATATGATATTTTTAGGAGAACTATCCGGTTGTTTATCCCATATAATATCTGCAAAATCATCTACATATTCATACTCTATTAATTCTTTTTTGCCTTTTTCCATCAAGACTGGTGCTGCGATATTATAGTCAGCTTTTAATTTATTAAATAGTTCTTTAAAGTTTTCTTTATTAACTTTTTTTAAGATCATCCTTTTTCACCTCCTTAGTCCATAAATCCCTTTTCCCTATCATTTACATCATATTCTGATAGTAGGGTTTTTTGTTCAGGGTCAACACCTGCTTTATAATCAAATATTTCATCAGCTGCTCTCACCATTTTAGCTGCCAGTGCTCTAACATCAATGCCTTCCGGACAGGCCATTTCACAGGCTCCACAGTTTACACAACGGCCAGCCATATGCATTGCCCGCATTAGATGGTAGGTAATGTTATCATTTAATTTAACACTGTCACCTACCCAGTCCGGTTGGTTGCTTTCTGTAAAACACTGTTCACAGTAACAAACATAACAGGCTTCACGACACGCATAACAGCGAGTACATCTTTCAAATTCATTCCGAAAGTATTCCATTTTTTCTTTTGGACTCATTTCTTCAATTTCATCTTTAAAACCAGCTATTTCAGCCTGTATTTCTTCATCAGACATTTCTTCACCAACAGTATAGTCAAAAATAACTGGATTTCTAATATCACATTCCTGACAAGCTGTATTATCTTCTATACCTGGACAGCCGTTAATACCAATAATTTTAACATTTTCCCTTTTAATTAAATCTTCTGAAAGATAAGAGGCAATTGCTCTACTGTCACAGGGCTTGGCTACAATCGCCACTTTTTGATCTTTGTAATTAAGAAGGTATTTAGCCAAAGACATCTCAGCTTCAGGACTAAAGAGTAATCTATTAACATCTTCTTCTCTTGATACAAAAATGGGTGTTACTTCTTTGGAAAATAGTCCTTTACCAAAGCCTATTATTTTATCAACTTCATCTTCTTTTAATAGTTTACTAGCAATCTCTTGAATCTCTTCAGTCACTTTTTCATAGTTGCTCACGGACTAACTCACCTTCTTCCCGGGAGAAACCCTGTCCATCAAAGCCTTCCCAGGGCCCCACTTTTTTAACTCTATTTACGGCTTTTTCCACTACTCCCGCAAATCTTTTTCCTTCAGAAGCAGAACACCAGGTAAAGTTAAGTCTTTCTTTTTCTACTCCTGCATATTGGAGTAGTTCATTTAACATTACAAAGCGTCTTCTGGCATAGAGATTGCCGTCCAAAAAATGACAATCTCCGGGATGACAGCCCGAAACCAATATACCATCAGCTCCCTCATTAAAGGCTTTTATAATTAAAAAGGGGTCCATGCGCCCAGTACAGGGAACTCGCATTACTCTAATGTTAGGAGGATATTGGATCCTGCTGCTTCCCGCTAAATCTGCAGCAGCATAGGAACACCAGGTACATAAAAAGGTTGCTATTTTTGGTTCAAATTCTTGTGTTTCACTCATCAATACTACCTCCCTTTTTAGATATATTGGCTTTTCTGTCGGAAAATAGGGCTGACATTTCATCAAGTAATTGTTGGTTAGTAAAGCCTTCTAGTTCTACTGCATGTGATCTACAGACTGCTGCACAGTTTCCACAGCCTTTACAAAGGACTGTATTTACTTCTGCAGTACCTTTTTCTTGATTTACTTCAATTGCTTTAAAGGCACAAACGTCTTCACAAGTTCCACAAGCTGAACAAAGATTAGAATTAACAGTTGAGACCATTGCTTCTGTTAATAGGTAATCTTTGGTTAATACAGCCGCAGCACGACTGGCAGCTGCGCGACTTTGTCCAATCGATTCACCTAAGTTTTTAGGTCCATGGGCCAAGCCGGTTAAAAATACACCATCAGTAGCAAAGTCAACCGGTCTTAACTTAACATGTGCTTCTAAGAAAAACTCATCTTCATTTAAAGGAACTTTAAGGGCTTTACTTAGTTTTTCATTACTATCACCAGGTGTCATTGCCTTAGCTAATACTAAAAGGTCAGTTTTTTCAGTAACTTTCTTTTTAGTTACCGGTTCTTCATAGCTAATAGTTAAACCCTCGGCTGAATCTTTAACTTCCGGTTTATTCTCAACTTCATATCTAATAAAGTCAACACCTAATTGTCTAGCTTCTCTGTATCTGTCTTCATATAAACCATAAGTACGCATTTCTCTATAAAAGATTTTAATATCAATATCAGGATATCTCTCTTTAATAAAGATAGCGTTATTGACAGCTTGTGTACAACAAACTCTTGAACAGTATTCACGTCCTTCTTCTCTAGAACCAACACATTGAATCATTGATATACTATCTATTTCTTTACTAATATTTATATTTTTCATCATATCTTCTAAATCAAGTTGTGATATTACTTTTTCACTTTCTTGGGCCAGGTATTCATCGGTTACTAGTTCATCAGCTCCGGTCGCTACAATCACGACTCCCCCTTCTAGCTCTTTTTTATCACCATTTTGCTTAGAAGAAATATTGAACTTATAGTTACCAACATAACCTTCAATTTGCTCAATGTTATGATCTGTGTAAATATCTAATAAGGGATGATTCTCTACTTTTTCTTTTAAATCATCTATATAGTTAACAATTGGTTTTCCATCCATTGTTAAAAGCAGTTTATTAGCATTACCACCTAACTGACTATCTTTTTCAATTAAATAGGTTTGAAAACCTAAATCAGCCAGCTCTAAGGCTGAAGTCATACCTGAAACACCGCCCCCGATTACAAAGGCATTATCTATCTTTTCAATCTTTTCTCTATTTAAAGAATGAGCCTTCCTTGCCTTAGCTGCTGCACCTTTAATCAAATCAAAGGCTTTTTCAGTGGCTTTAGCTTCTTCTTCACGGTGTACCCAGGAATCCTGGTCGCGAATATTGGTCATAATCATTAAATAGGGATTTAATCCAGCTCTGGCTATTGCTTTTTGAAAGAGCGGTTCATGAGTACGTGGTGTACAAGAAGCCACCACAATCCTATTTAAACCTTTTTCTTCAATTCTTTGACCAATTAAATCCTGGCCATCTGAAGAACATAAATACCTTACCTCTTCAGCATGTTCTACAAATGGAAGATCTTCAGCTCTTTTAGTAACATCTGCTACATCAATTACACCTGCAATATTTGTCCCACAATCACAGACAAATACCCCGGTCTTTATTCTTTCATTATCAACAAACCTATATTCTTCTTCATTTTTAGTTGATTGAGTTTCTTTTTCCCCTTGGGTAAGATCACTTTTAAAAGCATCCTGGGCAGCTAAAACAGCCGAACCACTGGCTTGAATAACAGATTCCGGTATATCTTTAGGACCTGTTATTACACCTGAAGCATAAACACCTGCCCTACTTGTTTTAAGGGGATTAACTTCATCTACGTCTGCAAAACCAAATTTGTTAACTCTAATCTTTAAATTTTTCATCATTTGGCTAACTTCTTCATTAGGTTTTAATCCAACTGAAAGAATAACCAAGTCATAATTTTCTTCTTTAATATTATCTTCTTGATCAAGAGATTTAATAATTATTTGATCAGTTTCTTTATCTTTTTCAATTTCTGCAATACGGTTTCTAATAAAGTTAATTCCGTCTGTACCATCTGCCATATTATAGTATCTTTCAAAACCCTTACCATAAGCTCTTATATCCATATAGTAAAGATCTAGGTCTGCTTCTTTTAAATGTTCTTTGGTAATTAAAGACTGTTTAATAGAATACATACAACAGACTGAAGAACAATAATTAGTATCTGACCTAATATCTCTAGATCCGGCACAGTGTAAAAAGGCTATCTTTTCAGCTTCTTTTCCATCAGATGGTCTTACAACATGACCACCGGTCGGACCGGAAGCACTTAAGTATCTTTCATACTCTAAACTGGTAATTACATTATCATAGTTTGCATAACCATATTCACT
>CAYSHP010000065.1:0-13884 GCA_964430875.1 uncultured Halanaerobiales bacterium | reverse complement strand
TTATTATTCCCCTTAATTATATAGTTCTTTTTATGATAAGTAATTTAAAAATATGTATTAATTTAATTTAGTTATTATTGAAAATTATAATTAAGTTCTCTCTTCACTTTCTTTTATTAATTCTATAAATTCATCTACCAATTGAGGATCAAACTGTTCTCCAGCACATCTTTTTATTTCATCTAGAGCTTCTTTGGAGGTTATAGCTTCACTATAAGTCCTTTCATTAGTCATCACATCATAAGCATCAATAATTGATATTATTCTAGCAAGATAAGGTATCTCTTTTCCTTGCAAGCCATCAGGATAACCATTCCCATTCCAATGTTCATGATGATGAAGTATATCTTCAGCAACTACAATAAATTCTTCAGAAGCTGAAGCTATTTTATATCCACTTGCAGGATGTTCTTTTATTATTTTCCATTCTTTATCAGTTAACTCCCCTGATTTTGTTAATATATCTTCTGAAATGGTCGATTTACCTATATCATGCAAAGTAGCAAGTAAAGATAAATTATTTATTTCCGAAAGATTAAGAGCAAGTTTTTCTCCTAAATTATGCGCTAATCTAGCCATCCTCATTGCATGTTCTTTTGTTTCAGAACTTTTGGCCTCTAATGTATTAAGTAAACTCTGCACAATTTTATTTTTAGTACTTCTGCTTTCTGATAATTTGTTTCTATACATATCATCATCTGCTTTTTTCAAAACCTCTTTTATATCTTCATCTTCATTTTCTTTTGTAGCAACTCCTAAACTACATGATATTGTAATACCAACTTTACTTACTTTATTATTTTCATTTTTTAACCTAGTAATTATCCTTTTTGCTTCAGTATTAGGAGTTTGAGGAAGTAAAATAGTAAATTCATCCCCTCCATGACGGGCAAGTATATCTTCATCTCTTAATTCTTTTTCTAATGCCTTACCAGTTTCAATTAACATTTGATCTCCTGTTTCATGTCCATAGCTATCATTTATTATTTTTAGTCCATTTATATCTGCCATAATTACACTTAGGGGTAATTGCCTTTTGGTATCTAATCTCTCCATTTCTTCTTCAAAAAACCTACGATTATATAATCCTGTCAGATTATCTTTATAAGTCAATTTTTCAATCCTATTGATATTTAAATATTGTACTAAAGCACTTTTGATTACATCAGTAATTATTTTTATTTTATACATTATTTTCTGATCAAAATTTTTCTTTTCCTTAACTAAATCAAAACCAAAAAAACCCTTCAGTTCATCTTTAATAAATATCGGAACAATAATAATTGATTTGATGTTTTCTTTTTGAAATAATTCTCTTTCATTTTTGGCATTTTCCCCTAATTGTTTAATGTTAAAAACATTAATGATCTCTTTATTATATAATTTATTCATTAACCAAGGAAATTTTTCAACTGATAAATTTTGTAAATTTTCTTTTTGCTTTTTAATACTTTCTGAAGTCCATTCATGTGTATTAGAAATGTATTTCTTATCATCGGATAATTCAAATATATAACTTCGGTCTACTTCAAAAAAACGACCTATTTCCTTTAAAGTACTATTAATTCCATGGTCAAAATTATCATTATTAATTCCCACTAATTTGGAAGATATCTCTGCTAATTTTTTTTGAAAAACATACTGGGATTTAAGTTCCTTTATTCTTTTTTTCCGATTAGTAATATTCAAATGTATACCAAACATCTTTAAAGGTTTTCCGTCATCACTCCAATAAACAACTTTTCCTTGAGCAAGCACCCATATCCAGTGTCCCTCTTTATGTCTCATCCTTATTTCCATTTTATACTGGTCTATCTCCCCATTAAAATGTTTTTTCAACATTTTTTCACTTTTTTCTAAATCTTTAGGGTGGGTATATTTTTTCCAAGTTTCAAAAGTAGTAGGAGAAATTTCTTCCAAGGTATAACCTATTATTCCTGCCCATTTTTCATTATATATAGTCTCCCCTGTTTGTACATTCCATTCCCAAGTACCTGCTCCAGTCGCCTCTATGGTGTTTTCCATTCTTTTTTTCTGATTTTCTATTTTTTCTTTAGCCATCTTTCTCTCAGTAATGTCTATATGCATAGATATTATCCCTTTACTATCATCAGGAAAAGTAATATTAGTTTCTTTTAAATGATAATACTTCATTTCTCCATTTTTGGTAGGTGTCTTAATATCATACTCCAAATTTTCGCCATTTATAATGCTTTTAATATTTGCCTCCGCTAATTTTTCATACTCTGGCAAGACAAATTTATCTATAATATTGAAGCCTTCCAACTCCTCTTTATCATAACCTGACATTTCACTCATCGCTTCATTTACTTCAATAATATCTCCTTTTTCATTTTCTATTATGATTCCAAGAGGGGCTGACTCATAAATAGTTTTATACAATTTTTGACTATATTTTAATTTGCTCTCAGCAATTTTTCTATTTGTAACCTCTCTCATTATGCCTTCTATTCTTAAAGGTTTATTTTTATCATCATAAATAATCTTACCTTTATCATGTATCCACTTTACATTATCTTCTTTAGTAATAATACGGAATTCTCTTTCAGCATACCCAGTCTTTTTTAGCTTTTGTAGTGCTTTTTTATGTATATATTTATCCTCAGAATGAGTTATCTTTCTTAATAAACTAGCGTCTTCTTTAAATTCTTTGGCTGTGTAACCAAAAATATCCTTAACTGACTTACTAACAAATTTAATTTGTAAATCAGGCCAGGAAAGGGAAAATATAATATCATTTGAATTATTAAAAATATTATTTAATCTTTCATTTTTCTCTTTTAACTCTCTTTCTTTCATCTTTCTTTCATTTATATCATTAAAAATTGTTGTAAAATAACCTTTCTCGTTACTATATACTTTGACTTGATACCATTTTTTAAAAGGTGCGAAATACTCCTGAAAATTTACACTCTTTCCAGTTAAAGCAACTTCTCCATAAAATTTAATCCAATCAAAGGAATCATTGGTTATGTTATCTAGAACATCTGTAGCCTTTTTATCAATAACATCTTCACGACTTAAACCCGTAAGTTCCTCAAATTTATTATTTACTTTTAAAAATATATAATCGATAGGTTGATTATTTTCATCATAGACAGCCTTATGATGGGCAAAGGCAGTAGGCATATTTTCAATTAAACTCTTGTGTTGATAGTTTTCATTTCCCATTTTTTTATAACCCCTTCAATTATTCTTATCAATAAAGACCTTAATTTAACTTATTTGAATATTTTAAAAAATATTTGCATATATAATTATTATCGTAATTTATTAAATGAATTTAAGACTTTGTAAATACTCTCTAAACCCATTAAACGGATTAAAGTCTAATTATGTGCTATATAATAAGCTTTGTAACTATATTTATACAAAATATATTTTGCATTTAAAAATCCCTATCAGATATGTATTTTAAATAATAGGGATTATATAAAAATATCTTATTATATTTAACGGTTTTTATAATTATAATTTTATCAAAAATGTCTCAAGAAAACTCCAACTAACTCTGTGATTAAGGTAAAGAAGTTAGTAAATTAGGCTAGCTCTTTTTTGTGATTGATATCCTGGTGTTAATTTGAAACTTTATTTCTATATTATTTTTATGCAATTTATTTTAAGGTAACTCACTTTTTTGCATGTTTATAAATTCTTCTGCTAATTTGGGGTCAAACTGTTTTTTAGCACAGTTTCTTATTTCCTTAATAGCTTGCTTTTTTGAAATTGCCTTACTATAAGGTCGATTATTTGTCATTACATCATAGGCATCAATTATTGAAATTATCCTAGATAGATATGGAATCTGTTTTCCTTTTAATCCTTCTGGATAACCTTTGCCATCCCATCTTTCATGATGATATAAAATTTCTTCAGCTACAACTGCAAATTCTTCTGAAGCAGAGGCGATTTTATATCCCCGTTCTGTGTGTTCTTTTATAATTTTCCATTCTCTTTTTGTTAGTTTAGCTTCTTTAGTTAATATATCTTCAGATATTGTAGTCTTTCCTATATCATGTAAAGTAGCCAGTAATGATAATCTATTGATCTCTGAATTGGAAAGGCCTATTTTTTCTCCTAACTTTTTAGCTAAATTAGTCATTCTAACAGCGTGTTCTTTAGTCTCAGAACTTTTGGCCTCAAGGGTATTCAATAGATTTTCAACAATCTTACTTTTAGTACTTTTACTTTCTGATAATTTATTTCTATACATATGATTATCTGCTTTTTTTAATATATTTTCTATTTTTTCATTTTGTTCATTTTTAGTAGCTACACCTAAGCTAATTGAAACCGGAATATTATTTACTAACATTACTTTACTTTTTTCTTTAATCCTATCAATTATTTTTTGGGCCTGTTTATGTGAAGTTTTGGGCAGCAATATTGTAAATTCGTCTCCCCCATGTCTGGCAAGAATATCTTCTTCTCTAATGACTCCTTTTAAGACGCGGGCTGTTTCAACCAACATTTTATCGCCTTGTTTATGTCCATAACTATCATTTATTATTTTTAAGCCATTGACATCTCCCATAATGATGCTTATCGGAAGTTCTCTTTTAGTATCCAGTCTTTTTAATTCTTCCTCAAAAAATCTCCTATTATATAAATCTGTTAAGGCATCCTTATTAAGTAAATATTTAATTTCCTGTTCTTTTTCTTTTCTATCACTTATATCATGGACAAATGCAAATTCATATTCTTTATCATTAAATTTAAAAAATTGGCCAACAACTTCGACTGGAAATAATTTGCCCCCTTTAGTTTTTAAAATTATTTCATATACTTTTGAACCAGTATTTTTTAAAGATTGCCAATATTTTTGACGGTCAACAAATTCATCCTCATCAATAATTTGTTTTACCTCTAACCCAATAATTTCTGCTGCACTATAGTTTAGTTTATCTAAAACTGTTTCATTGACATATTCAATGATACCATCTGGAGTTACTCTTAAAATCATCATATCAGCCTTATTTATAGTAAAATCTAACATTTTTAATTCTTTTTCCATTTCCTTACGCTCAGTAATATCAATATGCATCGATATGATACCCTTTTTGCCATTAGGAAAGGTAATGTTCGTTTCTTTTAAGTGCATATAAATTATATCCCCATTTTTTTTCGGGGTTTTAATATCTAATTCCAAATCTTGGCCATTGATAATCTTTTTTATATTTTCTTTGGCTAATTCTTTATCTTCAGGTAATACAAATTTATCTAAAACATTAGTACCCTCTATTTCTTCTTTTGAATAACCGGTCATATCACATTCTGCCTGGTTAACTTCTAAAATATCTCCATCTCCATTTTCTACTATAATTCCAATTGGATTCAAATTAAAGATTGTCCTATACATTTTTTGTCTATACTTTAATTTCTTTTCTGCTTTTTTCCTCCTGGTAATATCTCTCATTACACCTTCTACTCGGATCGGATTATTGTTTTTATCATAAAACATTTTGCTTTTATCTTTTATCCATTTAATGCTGCCATCTTTACTTATTACCCGAAATTCTCTCTCTACAAAACCTTCATTGGCTAATTTTTCAAGTGCTTTTGCATTGATTTCCTTATCTTTGGGATGAGTAATCTTTTGTATGAACATAGGGTCTTTTTTAAAATTTTCAATAGTATAACCAACTATATCTTCAACAACTTTGCTTATGAATTGAACTTCCAGAGTCGGCCATGTAATAGACCAGATAATATCATTTAGATTATTAAAAATATTATTTAGCCTTTGTTTCTCGTTTTCTAATTTTATTTTCTCTTGTTTTCTTTCTGTTATATCTTCAAAAAGAGTAGTAAAGTAATGTTTCTCATTACTGAAGGCAGTAACCTTAAACCATTTATCTAAAGGTTTAAAATATTGTTCAACTGTTTTACTTCCTTTATTAAAGGCTATTTCACCATAAAATTGAATCCAGTCAAATGGATTATTTCTTAATTCCTTTAAAACTTCGGTAGCTCTTTTACCTACAATATTTTCTTTATCGAAACCAGTAATCTCTTCAAATTTTTTATTAACTTCTAAAAAAATATAATCTACCGGGTTATCATTTTCATCATAAATCATTTTATGGTGGGCAAAACTAGCAGGCATATTATTTACTATTTGATTATAGCTAGTATTATTTTTTGTCATAACTTTTAATAACCTCCAGAAGATATATTTGATTTTCACTATATTTGTTGAACAACTGTTTTAATGTTAAACATATTCAGAAATATTTAAGAAAAAATATTAAGACCTTTTTAACAGGTCTTATCTATAATTTAACTAAATTAGGCAAATCTCCTTGTAATATAGAGAAGATAAAAAATTAAGCTGATTTTCTATATTCACTTATATACGAAATATGTTATGAAAAGTTAATAGGCTAAATTTATTATCTAAGATGTTTAGGAAAGATTATCTCTTAATATGTACTAAATATTTTTAATGTGATAAAGAAAAAAAGGGGTCTCCCCCTTTTTAATTATTTGAAAATTATCCTCTTTTTAATCAACTTCAATTATATATTTTTTTATTTCAGCGATTTGTTCTTGCTCCCAATCACGGTAAAGTTTAAATGTAAGGGCTGTTTTTCCTTTATTTACACCTTTTATATACCAATAATGGATACCACTTTGTCCGGCTTTAAGTGGTTCTGTTTGTGGTTCGATATAATTATCATGATGTACTATTATTATATTATTATTTTCAATATCTAAATGCCAGGTATAGCCGGTCGAACGATTTTCTTTTAATTCAATTTTAATAAGGTTGCCACTTTTTACTGCTATTGTTTTTGGCAAAATTGTGATCTTGTATTTTATACTTTCATCACCGATAACCTGCCCAGAACTATCAACTATATCAAATTCAATTACAGTGTTTCCTGTTGAAATAGCCTCCACATACCAGGTATGAATATCATTAATAACATTTTCATCATCGGTCTTAACCTGTTTTGTATAGCTTTCAGAAACTATCTCAACAATATTTTGATCGGCAATTTTATACTGCCATTTTTGATTGTTCTGCATTTTTTTATTTATGGTAATAGTTGTAAAGTTACCATTAATTAATGTTTTTTCTTTTATATCAGTTGAATTAACTGAATTAGAAAAAAGCAAAGGTAAAAACAAAATAACTACCATTAAATAAATTAACTTCTTATTCATCATAAATCTACCTCTTTTTTATTCATAATAGCCCACAATTGTATTAGCATGATTAAGACTGGGACTACTATAATTGTCAGTTGTCCACACACCATTTTCAGTCAAACTATCATACTGATTTGCGTCTATGGCAACTGTTACTAGATAACCATTTGAGATAATAGTTTTAATAGCCTCTATATCATCACTGTTTTCTATTTTCATCCTATAACCAGTCGAACCTTCATAAAGTCCAGAACGATAATCAGCTGCTTCTCTAAAAGCTGTTTCTGAAGGCCAACTAGTATGATCACTATCACTATATGGCATCGCATCTAAACTGGAGATCCCTATATTTTCAATGATCCGGGTAGCATCTGTATAATAAGAACCATTATCTACACCACCATTTATTAAGTGGTAAACAAACTCAGGACTCATTATTTTACTTTTATCTCCTGTACTTAAATCCCAACCTTGATCTGATGCTTCATAAAAGCTTTTTACATAATAGCCGATTGCCCAGGCTACACAAGAACCTTCCGCACCCTGATTACCAATTGGGGGAAAGTACTGAGACTGTGAATGATCTACAATATTTATTGTACCATCTGATTGGGATTTGATTGGAAATGTACTTAATACATCTTGTGCATCTAATACTTTGATCCTGCCTGTTTCTTGAACCTTTTGCCATTGCTCTCTCGTCATATTTTTCCAGCCTGTCCCCTGGCCATTTACTTTTTCATTTTCAACATTATTTGTATTAATATTTTTTACAAATTTATCTATATCTGTGCTTGTAACAGCACGGGCGGCTGACTCTAATTTATCCTGTGAAGACATGCTGGTTATAGAAGACCCTCCAGATACTTTTGTAATCGTTACTTCTTTAGTACTATTACTGCCAATACTTAAATTAGATATATCAGCACTAAATTCATTACTATTAATTTCAAGTGTAAAAGATTCTAAAGTCCCACTACTGGCTGAGTTATTAGTAATTTCTAATACTACATCTTCTGTATCAAAAGGCAAAAGCTCTGTAATATCCATCACAATCTTGTTTTCCGGAAATGGTTCATTACCTGCTTTTTGAATCTGGTTCTCTGGATAGAAGTACTTAATATCATTACTGCTTCTAGAAGGTATCTTGATGGCAAAAGACCAGCTAGCTCTATCACTACCTTCAATATCAAAGAGAGCTAGAGCTTCTGCCTGATAATTATCACGTTTACCTAATACCCAGGCATCTAAGCCAACCTGTATTGCGGCATCATAAGTAATATAAAGAGTGCCATCATTATTTGGACCCCAACTACTTCCCCAGGAATTAACTAATTTGAATACATTTCCAGTAAAGTTAGCATCAACTATTAGATCCTGATCTAAAGTAACCTCAATACTAGTATTACTACCTGTATAGTCATTACTCCAACTGTCAAAGACATACTTCTTATTTAAAGTTTCAGCTTTAAGTCTTAAGGTCTCAGTTTGTTCAGCACTATAATTATAACTATTGCCTGCCTCTATTGTAACTGTAGTTCCATCTGGTTTTTCAACCTTAACCTTACCACCTTCGCCTACATTTAACGTAAAGTCATTAGCAGCAGCACTGTTAAAGACAGCTGTTACTGCTTTATCACTATCGATTGTTATCGCCTTGGGATTTTCGGAACCTGCTAACTCTCCCTGCCAATTTGAAAAAGTCCAATTAGAGGCAGGAGATGCCTTTAACTGTACTTCTGTACCATATTCATATTCTAAATCACTAGGTTCTTTTGATACAGTTCCCTCTCCCTCAGTTGATATCTTTAATGAATATACTTTCTTTACAAATACTGCAGTTACATTTTTCTCCTGGTCAACAGTGATTGTCGTGGTATTTTCACTACCGGAAAGATCTCCTTCCCAATGATCAAATTTCCAACCAGTATTAGGCTGTGCTGTAAGTTCTATTTCTTTTTCATTACTTGTTGAAGATACTTCTTTTTCATTTACAGTACCACTACCCACAACATCAATATTTAAAGGGTAATCCTTCTCTACAAATACTGCTGTAACATTAATATCTTCTTCCACTACTATAGTTTTAGGATTTTCGGTACCTGAAATATCTCCTTTCCATTGGTCAAACTTCCAACCATCATCAGGAACAGCTGTTAGTTCTACTTCATTACCACTAGCTGATGATATTGTGTTTTGGTTTACGGTTCCACTTCCTTCAGTACTTACATTGATATTACCGCTGTCAACTTCAGCATTTATTGTATATTCTTTTTGTTCATTAACTTCAAAATCATTAGGACTAAATGTATAACCTGACTTTATAAACTTTAAAGTAACAGGTCTTGTTAATCCAATTATTTCCCAACTACCATCATTTTCAGTCTCTGCTACACCATTATCACCATAATTAATTGTTACATCGCTTAATCCACTATCGTTACCATCTTTTACTACTCCTGAAACTGTATAGCTGTTATCAAGAGAGGTTTGAGGTGTATTATTTTCACATCCCGTCAAAAACAAACTAGTTGCTACAACCAATATTAACAACATTGATAAAACGAAATACTTCTTTTTTTGCAAAGTAAATTTCCTCCTGTAGATTAATTTTTTTACTATTTTTCTAAATTTTCACACAATTTGTGTGAAAAAAACTAGATTAAAAAGTTGATATACTAGAATCACTGAACTAAATAGCTTAGTTTTACATAACAGGAATATTATATTGGTATAATATAAAAATATTTTTAGATTATAATTATTATTTTGTATTCAATTTTGAGATATTTAACTTTCTTTTATATTTCTTAAAAATCTCTTTTTAAATCAAGCAGACCTGAAGTGAACCTCTCCACCTAAATCAAAAATAAGATTTAGATGGAGTTTTCTTGAGACTTTTTAGATAAATTAAACACGCGGCACTAAGATTATAAGCTTAGTTGATAAAACTCCCTGCTTAATTAAAAAGTACAAACTATTGGCGGAAGGAGAGGGATTCGAACCCTCGAGACAATAATGTCTACTCGATTTCGAGTCGAGCGGTTTCAGCCAGACTCACCCATCCTTCCGGATCTCAATTCTTTAAAGAATTTTTTCATTAAATCACGGCATTCATTTTTTAAAACACCGGATTTGATTTCAACTTGGTGGTTCAATCTATTATCAGAAAGGATGTTCATTATTGTGCCGGAAGCACCATCTTTATCACTTTCAGTTCCATAAATTAACCTTTTTAATCTTGCTTTTTGAATTGCACCTGCACACATTATACATGGTTCTACTGTAACATAAATACTACAACCTTCTAACCGCCAGTCCTCTCTGTTTTGAGCAGCCTCTTTAATAGCCAACATTTCCGCATGAGCTGTTGGATCATTATCACTTTCTCGCCTATTATAGCCTCTACCAATTATTTCACCATTGCATTCAACAACTGCCCCAATGGGAACTTCCTTGCTTTTATAAGCTTTTTTTGCTTCAAGTAAGGCCTGTTCCATAAAAAAACTATCTTTATCCATCTGTAAACTCCTTACATAAGAGTCTTAAAAAGTTAATAACGCTAGGAATTACCATAAAATAAGGTCTAAACACCTTAATCCTAGCTATTTACTTAGGTAATTATAACAATTTATTTATTGCTTTTCAACCAAATTATATTTTATTCTAAGATAACATTATTAATATTGTTTAGTAACAAAAACTCCCGTTAATGACTTATATCAATTAAAAAAGATTATTTGTTTTTGACTTTTAGGCTATGTTTTTCATATTATTGATATTGTAGATTCTTTTTTATGATTTTAATAGGTTATAAACAAGTTATTTATAGAAATAATAAATGACAAAGGAGAATTATAATGTCTTTAAATATATTAATCATTTTATTAGCCGGCTGGGGAGCAGGAATAGTTACTGGTTTAGTGGGGGCCTCTGCCGTTGTTTTAGTAGCCCCGGTTTTAATAACTTTTCTCGGCTATCAACCATATGTGGCCATTGGGATAAGTTTAGCTACTGACATTATTGCTTCATCAATATCAGCTTATACCTATCATCAAAATGATAATTTAAAATTAAAAGAAGGCTTATACCTTGCTTTTGCTTCTGTCACCGCTGCTGTATTGGGCAGTTGGCTATCAAGCTATTTATCTGCTTCTTTATTAGGGGGAAGTACCGGTATAGTCATATTAATTATGGGTATTTCTTTTTTAAGAAAACCATTAAACCAAAGACTGCAAGATTTTCAAAATAAATTCGATTTAAGTTTCTGGAAAAAAAGAAAGATATTTTCTGCTATATTTTTTGGTGGTTTTATTGGTATGATGACAGGTTTTTTTGGAGCAGGTGGCGGGATGATGATTTTGATGGTTCTAACTTTTATTTACGGTTTTTCTGTTCACACTGCGGTTGGAACCTCAGTATTAATAATGGCTTTTAATGCAACATTTGGAGCTGCCAGTCATTTTTTGGTTGATCAAAGCATACCGCTTTTAGAAATTAGTATTAGTGGTTTAGGTGGATTAATAGGTGGAGTTATGGCAGCAGTATATGCTAATGCTATCTCAGAAAAGAAACTTTCAAAAGCTATTGGCGTAGTGTTTATTCTATTAGGATTTATATCTTTTATTAAATAGATGAAACACTTTTTTATAAATTAACCAAATTTTAAACCTTTAAAATAATTAATTTTAATTCTTTTTAGATTTCCACCATTTTAAAAAACTTGTTTCATAACTTAAAGTATTAGTAGGACAGATATCAACACAGTGACCACAACCTACACACCTTAAATTATCCACTGGTTGACCATCTTTTGCATACTTTGCTATATCAATAGACATTGGACAAACCTTTGTACATTGTTTGCAGCTAATACAGTGATTATTGTCTGTTTTGATCTGCTGACCAGCTGCCTTGCTAATTAAAGAAAGAGTAGTCCCCAAAGGACAGTAATAGCAGTAGCCCCTACCGGTCCAAATTATCCATAAAAACATCATCATTAATAATTCTATGGAGACATATTTGATGGTCTCCAATTCATGTAAAAACGTTTCATCACCTATGATTGTAATGTCCATTATGCGCATTGTCCACCAAAAAGTAAAAGATAAAGAAATAACAAACATAAGCCAGCGGAAAACTTTTAAGAAGTTCAACCAACCCTTATTAACTTGTTTTCTTTTTCCAATAATAGGAAAAACATCTGACCAAATTTCAGATACAAAACCATTTAACATACAAAGATAAGAGCACTGCCAGCGCCTGCCGATAAGCAAAGTCCCGATTAACACTATTAGATTAGCAATAATAAAAAAGACAACAGCTGTAAATATAGCACTAGTACCCCATATATTAACCTGTTGATTATAATATGTAGAAGTTGTGTCCATTAACTGCAATCCCATACTCGACCAGGGCAGAGGCATAAAAAAGTAATAAATTTCCCGATTATTTATTAACCAGGGAATAATACCATGCACAAATAAAGCAGTAGTAGAAAAGGCAACTAAATTTATTTTTTGTAATCTTTTCTTCTTAGCTTGTTTTAAAACCTGCCAACTTAAAAAAGAACCTATTAAAATTATAGCTATCTTAAACTCATTCTCAAAGACCTTATATATCTGATGAACTAGTTTGGCTTGCTTTTCAGACAACACATTTTGCAAACCATAATTTAAAGTAGCAACAATAATGGTAAATAAAATATATATTATTAATAATATTTTAAGCCAACGCAGAGCAGTTTGTTTTTTCATTTTTCTCTCCTTTAAAAAAAGGTGGAAATAATTATTAATGTTTTAACCCCTCATTTTATCTGCAATAGCTTTTGCTAATTTAAAGTGATCTTTTTTACCGAGATGTATTCCATCTTCTTTGCTAGGTGAAGCAACTTCAGCCGCATCAAGAAATTCGCAACCATAAGTTTGTGCTATATTTTTATAATAACCAGCTAACTTTTTAGATTTTTTCTCAGAATCACAGCTAAATCCACAATAATATTTCCCTTCTTTATTCTTACCTACATAGATAGGACTCACTATTAATATCTCAGCCTTTTCAGAAAGCGAATCTTTCATATAATATTTTAGATCTCTTATTAAACGTTCTAAACCCCAGGAAATAACTTCTGCAGAAACATTAAAGAAATCTTTAGTATCATTAGTGCCTAACATAATTATAATATAATCAACAGGGTCATGAGTACGAAAGGCCACTTCTAAATATTTAGCTCCATTTCTACCATCTGAGATGGAATCATCAAAAACAGTAGTCCTTCCACCCAAACCGGCTGCTAAAACTCGATAACCTTGACCCAATTCTTTCTCTAAAACCAGCGGCCAGCGTTCTTTTTCAGAAAATCGAGCAGCCGAATTAATACTTTCACCACTATTAACGGGATCTACACCCCAGGTATTTGAGTCCCCATAGCATAATATTCTTTTCATCAACAATTCCCCTTTCATAAAAAAATTGATATAATATTTTTGCAATAACCCTTTTATATTTTTATCATTTTCTTAGTACAATTAAATTATATAATCTTTTGAAAGAAAATAAAAATGAAATAATAATTTTATCTATCCAAAGATAATCTCTTTTAAAAAAGAAAGGGCTAGCATTTATAATAAATATTTAAACACCAGATTTATTTACACATTTCATATTTAATCATATCTGTTTTCCCCTCTATTTATCACCTACTAGTTA
>CAYSHP010000064.1:0-14033 GCA_964430875.1 uncultured Halanaerobiales bacterium | reverse complement strand
AGTTTATTTTAAATTTATAATTCCTGTTATATCAAGGGGTTATGTATTATGCAAATAACTAAGTAGTATTACTTTAAGGAGGGAAAATTTTAAATGAATAAAAAGTTTGGTGTTTTATTGTTGTCATTAATTTTGGTCTTCTCAGTAGTTAATATGGTGGGAGCACAAGACGAAGTCAAAAAAGAGGATACATTCACATTTGTTACTATAGGTAATCAAAACACATTAGATCCTCACTATGCATATGATACAGGAAGTACAGAAATTGTCTTTAATGTATATGAAAATTTAATTGCTTATAAAGGAGAGTCTGTAACAGAATTTGTACCATTATTAGCTACAGAAGTTCCATCTGTAGAAAATGGGTTAATTAAAGATGGTGGAACTACATATATATTTCCGATTCGAAAAGGAGTAGAATTTAGTAATGGTAACCCATTAACTCCTGAAGACGTTAAATACAGTATTTTAAGGGGAATGATAAATAACCGTTCTGGTGGTCCAATTTGGATGCTTTATGAACCACTATTAGGAATGAGTGGCTTACAAGCTCTTGTAACTGAAGTTATTGGTGAAGATATAAGTCCAAGTGAATTAACATCAGAACAATCAGCACAAGTTTATGCTGAATTAGAAAAGGTTATTGAAATAGATGGAAACAATGTTGTTTTCCATCTACAAGAAGGTCCTTATCCACCATTCTTAAATATCTTATCCCATGGAGCTTCTTGGGGCGCAGTTATAGATAAAGAATGGAGTATAAAACAAGGTACCTGGGATGGTAACCCAGAAACCATAGCTGAATACTATGATCCAAATAAAGAAGATGACCCTCTATTTAATAAAATGATGGGTACAGGTCCATTTGTTCTTACTGAATGGGAAAATGGCAACCATGTATTTCTAAAAAGAAATGATAATTACTGGAGAGAACCAGCTAACTTTAAAACTGTTGTAATTAAAACTATTGATGAATTTAGCACAAGAAAGTTATTACTAATACGTGGCGATGCAGATATGATTTTTGTTCCTAATCAGTTCTTATCTCAGGTAGAAGATCTGGATGGGGTTACTGTTATAAAAGATCTTCCCTCCCAAGAAAATATGACTGGTCTAATCAACTGGGAGATTAATACTAAAGGTAATGAGTATGTTGGTAGTGGACAGTTAGATGGTGACGGTATACCCTCTAAGTTCTTTGCTGATAAAGATGTAAGGATGGGCTTTATCAAAGCATTTAACTATGAAGCTTTTATAAATGACATTAGATTAGGTAATTCTTATCAATCAGGTGGACCTATTGTTAGACCACTACTTGGAACAAGTCCTGATCAGCCCGTATATCATCAAGACTTAGAAGCCGCTGAAGAACACTTCAAGAATGCATTTGGCGGAGACGTATGGGAAAAAGGATTCCAAATGACACTTTTATATAATACTGGTAATGCAGCACGTGAAGCTGCTTGTGATATTTTGAAAACTTATGTTGAAGGTATAAATCCTAAATTCAATATAGATATAAGAGGAGTTCAATGGTCTTCATATCTTGATGCACAATTACAAGGTAAATTTACTATTGGATTTATGGGTTGGTTAGGTGACTTCCCAGATCCACATAACTGGGTAACTCCTTATCTTGCTAGTAACGGTACTTTTGGTGGTTGGAAAGGTGAAGCATATACAGAATGGGCTAAAGAAAATTTTGATCCAATAATTGAAGATGGGATTACAACTGTTGATAAAAAAGAACGTGTAGAAATTTATGAAAACTTGCAATCAATGGCATTTGAAGAAGGTACAGACTTATGGTTAGATCAACCTACAGCACATAATGTAAGAAGAGATTGGGTAAAAGGTTGGTACCAAAATCCAATGAGACCTGGTCTAGATGCATACATTCTTGATAAATAATATGATAATGATAAATTAAATTAAGATAGCATTAAAGCATCGGGTTTTAAAGCCCGATGCTTTTTTTACAAAGGCCAGTTTAATTTATTGACTAGTTCAGTATTGAAATGATTAATAAATCAAATATAAAATAAGAAAGAGACTAACAATATGAAGTATAAAGCTAAATGATTTTTAGAAAAATAATTACCAAATATTTATGGAAATGATAAATAGTTCAAATAAGTAGCAAAAGTTAATAAATGTCCTTCCTACATTTTGAAAAATAAATTCTAATAAAATTCATAACAATATGAGATATATTAGTAAAATAATGTTTTATCTTTAGTTTCGACATTTTTAAAGTTTATAAGATGACTTATTTAAGGTATTTAGAATATTTTTTCAACTTTAGCATGAGAAGCATTATACTGACCTTAACAAGAGGGTCTAAAGTTGAAAAATATATTAATATTTCTGGATTAGCAAAAAAAGATGTATATTATAAATTTCTGTAACTATTGCAGCGATTAAAGTATAACTGAGGGCTGAAATAGTAATAAAAGGAGCTTTAATCTTGTGAATTATTGTTTCTATTTTTAAATCAAAACATTAATTTCTTTATCTAAAAAGTGAACTAAATTACTAGTAATTTGTATTTAAAAAGCTGCACTTTGGTTTAATCCCAGTTCAAAAAGTTTGCTAGCTTTGGATAATAGGGGTAGAAACTTTAGGTTAATTTATTAATTTTAAGTATCTTATAATATTATAAAAATCATTAAAGAAAGGGAAGTATAATGTTCTTCCTTATGTTCATTATACAAGGTGAATAAATTGAATAAAATAGATAAATTAAAAAAGCTCAGAGTAGAGAAAGAACTTGACGCGATAATGATTACTTCAAAGAAAAATCGGTTTTATTTTTCTAAATTCACAGGAACAGCAGGTACAATTATAGTTACTAATTCTAAAAACTTTTTTATAACAGATTTTCGTTATATTGATCAAGCCAAAGAACAGACGGAAGGTTTAGAAATTATTGAAATTAATAAAAACAAAAATTTGAATTTAATTAATTTTTTTAATGATCATAAATTAAATAAAATTGGTTTTGAAGATGGTGATCTAAGTTATAAAAATTTTCAAGGATTAAAAGATATTGATTCGGGGAAAAAATATTTTCCATTAAGTGATGAAATTAATGAGTTCAGAAGAATTAAAGATGATGAAGAAATAGATGCCATAAAGGAGGCAATCCGGATAACTGATCAAGCATTTAAAAAAATTATTGAGTTTATAAAGCCTGGTATGAAAGAAAAGGAAGTGGCGGCTGAACTGGAATATTATCTAAGAAAATTAGGCGGAGAGGGTCCTTCTTTTGATTTTATTGTTGCTTCTGGTAAACGTTCAGCATTACCTCACGGTGTAGCATCTGATAAAATTATAGAAACAGGTGATTTTATAGTTCTTGACTTTGGGACATATTATAAAGGGTATTGTTCAGATATGACTAGAACAGTTGTGGTGGGTGAACCTGATGAAAAACAAATTGAAATTTATAATATTGTATTAAAAGCTCATCTAAAAGTTATAGATAAAATTAGACCCGGGATGACTGGACAAGAGGCTGACCAAATTGCCAGAGAAGTTATTGAAAAAGCAGGGTATGAAGATAGCTTTAGACATGGATTAGGCCATAGTTTAGGTATCGAACTTCATGAATATCCAAGATTATCTACAACATCAGAAGCGGTTTTAAAACAAGGAATGATTATTACAGATGAACCTGGAATTTATATACCTAATTGGGGAGGGGTTAGAATTGAGGATGACTTACTTATTACTGATGATGGTTGTAAATCATTAAATAAAAGCAAAAAAGAATTGATTATCATCTAAATAAAATTTATAGTATACTCAGTTTATATTAAACATAAATATTAATGTCTGCAGATCATAAAAATAAGTCTTTAATTTAACAAATTGGATATAACAACTATACTCCAGCTAGTTACAAAATTAGAGATTCTAATGTTTTTCTTTTTTCTAGTACATGTAGTTTTAAATAAAATAGCCACTTTTAAATAGTTAAATAGATTATCTATGTATCGGATAATAAAGTGTACGTTATTTTATATCCATTTATTTTAAGTTCTTCAATAAAGACTTTTATACCAATTAAATCTTTAGTTTCTAATAATTTAGAAAGTTATTTTAAATAGATACAAGATGCGTTTTTGTATTTTTGCTAATAAAAAAATATCTCCAATAATTTTTTACATTTATATTTCCAGAAGAAGTAACTGTATCTGGATTATATTTATACTTCATATTTAGTTTTACATCTCAGCAATCCTGGTTAATATTAAAAGAAAAAATTCAAACATGCCAACACTAGTTATTAGAGTTCTTTGTTTATTTTTCAAACTTGCTGGGACATAGACGTTAAAGACTGCAACAAGATCGCCTCTAATGTGTTAGGCATTTTTATGTTCAGGATTTTGTATCTCCAGAATATAAAATCATATAGATATTTTTTTATTCAATGAAGATTTGGTCTTTAATATAGAAGAGAGAATTTATACTTGAAAATTTGGTTTTAGGGTTGGATATATAGTAGTAGTGACAGATACTGGTAAAGAGATATTAAATAATTGACTTAGTCAACATCTCCCACCTAATCATAAACAAGATTAAAAAGGAGTAGGTATGTTATGGAATTAAGTAATCAAACTTTATTAAAAAATCTATGCAATATACCCGGGGTATCCGGTTATGAAGAAAATATACAGAAGTTCATAAAAATCAAAATCAAAAAAATTACAGATGAGGTAAAGGTAGATAGAATGGGAAATATTATTGCTTTTAAGAAAGCCAAAAAAAATAATCAACAAACTAGAAATTTAAAAGTGATGATAGCTGCCCATATGGATGAAATTGGATTTATGGTTAAATATATTGACAATAATGGTTTTTTACGTTTTGAAACAGTTGGAAAGTTTGACCCTAGAACCCTAATTTCGCAAAGGGTTATCATACAGGGCAAAAAGAATATTGAAGGTGTTATTTCTTTTCCAGGGTTATTAAATAAAGAAAATAAAAAAGCCAAAATGGAAAAATTATTTATAGATACTGGTTTAAGAAAGAAAGAAATATCAAAGTATGTAAGTATAGGTGATATAGTATATCTTAAGAAAAAATTTGAAAAGTTTAATAAAAATATTGTTGCAGCAAGGAACTTTGATGATAGAATAGGAATATATATCATGTTAGAGGCATTAAAAAAGGTGGATAATTATTTTGTTGATATCTATGCAGTTGGTACTGTGCAAGAAGAATTAGGTATAAGGGGAAGTACAGTAGCTTCTTTTAATATTAGACCGGATATTGGTATTGCAATTGATGGTAGTTTAGCTTCAAATATTCCAGGTGTTAAAGATGAAAATAAACATTGTTTATTAGGTGAAGGCACAGGCATTTATATTATGGATAAATTAACCATTTACAATAAGAGTATTATAGATTTTTTTATAAAATTAGCTAAAGAAAATAAAATCAAATATCAGAAAAATATAGGAGGAGGAACAGATGCAAGTGCTATTCAGAGAACTAGAGAAGGTGCTTTAGTAAGTACAATTGGGCCACCTGTCAAATACATGCATACACCTATTCAACTAGCACATATTGAAGATATTGAAAATTCAGTAGAATTATTAAAAGTATTTTTAGAAAATGTTCATAAGTTTAATTTATAATAGTATACTACATATTCATTGGTAAACCATTGATAGTTTTGATCAATTTATTTAGCCTAAAGAAGATATTATAAACATAAAAGCGATAAAAATAGATAGAAATGTGTGAAATATATAAAATCAATAGAATAATAGTACTGTCAATGCAGTAATTGTGTTTGATAAGTTCCATATTATTGCTAACTTCAATAAGCTAATTAATCAAGTCCGCCAAAATGAACAAAGTCGTAGTTACTTAAGCGAATATGGAGATAATAACCTTAAACACAGGCGTTGGACTTTACTTAAAGACCGGGATAATTTGAGAAAGAAAGACCGCGCTTAAAAAAATTACTGGTAAGCAATGAAAACATCTATAAAGTTTATATACTTAAGGATAAACTAAAGCTAATATGAGAAACTTGAATTTTAGAGGAATGAAAGAAGATGTAGATAATTAATGTCTGTTAAATTTAAAATCAGGTTTAAAGTAAATAATTAGATTTGTAGCAGCTTTACAAAAATAAAAATATAGAATTATTACTTATGGGAATTGTCTAATACATTAATTTGAAGGTAATGATAACAAAATTAAAGAGATCAAAAGATGAGCTTATGGTTATCTTGTAATAAATCACTTTAAGTTAAAGATTGAAAGGTTTTTTCTGGTGTATGAACAATTAATATGGAGAAGAACCTATAAATATTAACTAATTTAAGTTTTTAGTTGATATAACGGAACTTCTAATAAAGTTAGTAAGGAAATACTATAATAATAAATATTGTATTATTAACCATTTGGGTTAAAAAAAGCGAGAGCAAGGTTGGCAGGAGAAAGAATCTAAGTAAGGTAAAAACAGAAAAATTTAGCCGGTCAAGTTATTATTTTTTTCTATATTTTTTATGATAAAATAATATAAATATATAGCATATATACTAGCTATAAAAAACATAGAATAGTTGATTATTAAAGACAGATTCATTTTGGTACTAATGTTAAATGAAGATATTACATTATTTATGTAATGGTAGCTGATTGGTAAAAATATATTTTTGGTTTTAATTACTAACATTGCCAAAATGATTCCAATAATTAAAGCATATAGAATCTGGATAATAGTTGAGTTTAAGTTAGTTCCCCGTAAAGTATTCATTAAATGTGCTATTGAAAATAGAATACTAGACCCAAATATCGCCGGTAGTATTCCTTTTTTAGATAGTATTTTTAGTATTAAACCTCTAAAAATTGTTTCCTCAACAAAAGCGACTAATATCATATATGTAATAATATAAATTATATCTTTTATACCTAAATTTGGAGTTATCCCTGTACCTAAAGGCATAATAGCTAAAACATAAAGCGGAATAAAGATATATATGTTTTTCATATTCATATTAGATTTAGATAACGAGTTAAACTCATAATATTCCCATTTTTTATTTTTAGCAAGAAAAATTATAAGTATTATACTTATTATAAAAAATGCAATAAAAAACGTGTATTTACTATCTATTTTACCAACAACAGATATCATACCTGCTAAAAACAAGATGAACAAAAGAGCTATTGTAATAAAAAGGCTGCCTAAATATGGATGTCTTTTCGTGAAAGAGATTATATTATCTATTTTTAAAACCTCCCATTAATACCTAAGTATGTAACTTCTCGATTCATGTAAATAATATTATTAATGATTTTTTATTTTCATTCTTTTGCATTAAAGAAAATGATCTACAATGTAAATTAAAATTATAAAAGTTTATTTTACAACTACATTAATTGAACAAGCAATCATTAATCTATTATAAGATTGTTTTTTCTTTTTGTCAAGAATTGAACTAGATGCTAAAATTTGTAAATTAATTATAGTGGCCTAAATTTTATATAGAATTTTTTAAATTACTTATGATTGATTTGTTCACGTGAATATTAATATGAGGTGAACAAACTTTTAAGTACAACATTATTTTAATAATAATAGTTGTTATCAGGCTTAATACGTTCTGATATTGTAGTATGTATCTAATAACCTTGAAAAACATGAAGCGATTAAATGTCTTATTATTATCAGTTAATTTCAAATGAACTAGCCAAAAGATAAAAAAATATTTATATAAGACAAAGTTAGTTGAGAGATATTAAAAATAGGAAAAAAAGTGTTTGAAATTACTGATTTACATTAAGCACATTATAATTAGTTAAAAAGAATTAATGAAGATTTAAAAAATTATATATTAGAATGTCTATGGATTGAAGCATACATATTATTTAAAGAGAAATATTAATAATCATAAATATTGCAGCTGCTATATTTATGACTGCAAAAATTAGCTTTAAATTTTCAGGCTTAGTTTTTATAGCCCATTTGCTACCTATTAAGCCTCCCGTTACTGCTGCAATTACAAAAGGGATTGCTAAAGGAAGATTTATATTTCCTTGTAGTCCATGACCGATAAATCCCATTAAAGCAGTAACTGCAACCATTGCAGAGGATGTGCCTACTGCTACTTCAATAGGTACTCCTCCAGCTAAAACCATTAAAGGTATTTTAAAAGATCCCCCGGATATTCCAATTGCCCCTGCAACGAAACCAACTATACCAGCTATAGGTATTGTTAACCAAAGATTGACTACATAATTGTGTTCTCCAAAGTTTCTTTTCCAAAAACCTAATCGGTTAACTTTTGATATATCCTTGTTTTTAACGGGGACAAACATAAAAATAGTAACTAAAATTAATGATACTGCAAACATTAATTTTAAAATATAACCTTCAAAACCTCCAGCCACATATCCTCCTACAAAGGCCATAATATCTGTGGCAGGGTCTACAACGAGAGCAAGTTTCCAATCAACCCTTTTGTTTTTATTAAATATTATCATTGAAATTCCAGCAGTAGTCATCATTATCAATTGCGAAGTAGTTGCAGCATAATGCATAGAAATTCCAGCAGTGATCATTGCTAATATGTAAAAATTACCCCCACCTTTACCAACCATGGCCATAGAAACAGCAATTAATAAGATGATCGCGCTTAAAATATATGTGTTCATTTTTAGATACGTCCTTTCTGTGCTGGATACATTATAAGTTATTATGATCATATGTTAATAATATTATATAATTGAATTAACTAAATATCAAAAATATGTACATCTTTTTTATTTTTATTAAAAAACAATCTTTAAGAATGTATATAGCTTTTAAATTCTATAAAAAACAATTTAATAATAATTATAAGTGCAGGGCTTTATAATAGGCATCTTATCCTTTTTATGCAACTTAAAAATTATTTAAATAATACTAAGAAGCATAGTGTATATAGTATATATAATATTAAAAAGGTATTGCTCAATGTATATATAATTATAAAAACAAGGGATATTTATAATTAAATAAACGATTTTTTTAGTCGTTATACTACTTATTGATATCCCTAATTAATTAAAAGGGGTTGTCTAAAATTTTTAATAAAGAATGGTTAATATTATTTGTTTTAATTAGTTTACTAATAGTTTTGAGTCCAAGTATTATAGTTGCTCAAAAGGATGAAGAAATTTTTGAGAATATTAAATTACCATCAAATGTTGAGGAGTTAGTTCAAAGTTTTAATTATATGAGCTATGATGTTGTGGTATTAAGAAATGGACAGAAAAGCCAGGATTCTACTATAGAATATGACTATTTAGGTAAAGATAAGGTGGATGCAGTAGAGACAGATAAAGTATCATTTGTAGTACAAGATAAAATAAATGAAGATATTCCTTCAGATATGTTATTTTGGTTTGAGGGTACTGATATTAAAAAAATGAAGATTGATGGAGAAATAATTTCAGCTCAAATGGCAGGAGTAATGGGGGATAGGTTACTTAGTGCGATATTTTCACCTTTTTATAGCCTTTCAAATTATGATATCCAAAAGCTAAGCAAAGTTGGAAAAGTAAGTCATTCACAGGAAAAGTTTGGGGGAGAAGAGGTTAAAGTTACGATTGTTGAAGTAGAAAATATTCCAGAATATGAAATTGAATCAGGAACTATAAAGTTAGTAAAATATGAAGGGATGTCATTTGTTACTAGTTTTAATTATATTTCTTCAACTGAAGATTTAGTAATCGACTTTGATGTAAATGAAATTAAATTCAATTAAATAAATTATTGCTAATAATATATAATAAAAATATATATTTTTGGTCCCAAACATTTATTAAATTAGACATAAAATTTATTATACTTATCTTTTGAACAGTTCATTAGTATTTTTGTCTAACGATCATCTATATTTTAAAGGGTGGATTATATAATAGTGATATTAAGCTTTTATAACAAGAGTCAAATCAATAATTTAAAAATTAGTTTTAGTCTAATTTTTTTAAAGATTAAACATTTCTTTTAAGAAAAATAAATTAATTCATTGGATATAATTGCTAATCGGTTTCACCTCTTTTTTGTGAGTATTTATTATTTTTCCTATATATTATATACAACCTGAATTCGGAAAGTAATAACAAAAAATAAAATTTACCACTGATTTTGGTTAGAATTATGAACTTAGGTACTAAAACTTTTAATATTAACTAAAAAGACCAATAAATTTCAGATAATGCTCTTTTTATCACGTTTTTAGGGTATAGATATGCCTGGGACTTTGTCTTTGAAAATTTACAATGAGGATAAGGTCTTAATATGATTGCATTTCGTCATAACATTGTCTGAAAGCAAACATAAAAAGTCGGTCCTTGATACTTTCAACTATATCTTGAAGATAATCAAGTCCGGGAAGACGGACTGTATGTTTCCGCCCGCTTTTTTTGACTACATTACCCGGAATATTAATAAAGATTCTCCTGATTGTTTTGATATTGGCTTTAACTAAATCAGCCGGCAATAAAGCCTGCTTAAACCAGTTAAAGATATTATAGGAAATACCCCTTTCCAGTTACCCAAATGGTATCTTTTTTCAGCGACATAGTAACCATTACCGACATAATGCCAGTCTTTTTCCGGTATTGACAGGGCTTGTTATACATTTTCCCCTTGATTAGATATTTAAGCTGATGTTCCTCGAACCACTCAAAGTTATCCTGGGAGAAAAACCTTTGTCAGCCAAGATACCTTTAAGTACAGTATTTTTAGGTAAGTTCTTGATAGCTTCCTTTAAAAAATCTATAAATTGACCGTTACTGCGAACTTTACCAGGATAAAGGTTGATATTAACCAGTTCATCAGAATCCTAGATGAAAGCAACTTTAATTTTATAAGAGTTTGCTCCCTTTCGTTTAGGGTTATAACCGCTACTACCTTTTTGTTGTTTGCCATGCAGCACTGATACAGTATCATCAATACTAATCCAGACTTCCCGTGGACCATCAAGCCTTGCTTTTTTAGTTAAAAGAGAGTTCATAACTTCTTTTAATTCCTTAATATTGTGGACATCAGTCTTATCTAAAACCTTACGGATAGTACTTTCTTCCGGTAAGATTTCCGTTTTTTAATTCTTTGAAAGCCGGGGTCATTTAATAAATCATTGCAGTGTAAAAAAGAATGTTTTCCGACTAAATTAGAATCAATTAAGTGATCTATAATATCAAAATCTGAATACTGGATGTTATCACCACGATTAAAGTTAACGTATTTATTAATATCATCTTCTAGATCAATGAAGTCTTTGAAATGATCCAGGAATACAAAGTTAGCGTGGGCAGTCACAGTTACAGGCCTCACTTTAAATTTGTTTATTTACTTTCCGAATTCAGGTATAAAAAAAGTGAAGCCTTTTTTTGTATTGTTATTAATCCTGTCAAAACAGGGCTAATTTATATGAAATTTGCTGATTTAAAATCTATTGTCTTTATTTCTTTGTAAAATAAATAGTTAAGATTATCATTATTTACTTATGTTTAAAAATATTTTTAAACGCTAATCTTATTATAAGGGAGAGATTAAAATGTCTAAAATTCAAAAGAATAGTTCTATTGGGTTATTGGTTATTTTACTAATCATTACTTTTTCTTTTACAACTTATGCATTTTCTGAAGATGCTGAAACAAAAGATGTAGTAAAGAGCAGTGATCATCCATTAATTTCTCGTTTTTCTGGAGCTTATATCAGGTTTTTTCAACATAAAAATTATGACAAGATTATTTTACCATTCAGCAATTTAAAAGAACCAGAAGAAAAAGAAAATATTCCTGTAAACGACATGCGAATAGAAGGTGAAGTTTATGAATACTTTTATGTAATACCGGATGGGCATTCAGTATTAGAGGTGTTTAGAAATTATGAAATGGCTCTAAAGGAAGCAGGGTTTAAGACAATTCGTAAACAGGAGAAAGATATCAGTTATAGTCTTTCTAGCGAATTATATTCGAAAGTAAACTGGAATTCATGTCCTGGAAACCGTTTTAATGGAGTTGGAGTAAAAACTGATACAGGAGATCAATCATATATGGCAGCAAAACTTGAACGCCCAGAAGGGGATGTTTATCTATCTCTTTATGTAGCTGACCATGGCATTAATGGAGGCAATTGGGGAGAAGAACGCCCAGCAGTCTATCAGGTAATTGTTGAAGAAAAAGACATGAAAACCGGTCTTGTAACGGTTAGTAGTGATTTTGAGAAAAAAGAAAACGGGGAGGGAAAAGCATTATTCCCAGGTGAGGCAGAAACAAAAGATGTTCCCAATAGTAGTGATCATCCAGTAATATCCAGATTTAAAGATTCATATATAAGATTTTACGAACATATAAACTACGACGAATTTACTTTCCCATTTAGTAAATTAGAAGATAGTGAAAAAGACATGAGGGTGGAAGGTGAAATTACTAAAAACTTTTATGTAATACCAAACGAGAATTCAGTTTTAAAGGTATTTAGAAATTATGAAATGGCTTTAAAGGAAGCGGGTTTTAAGACGATTCGTAAACAGGAGAAAGATATCAGTTATAGTCTTTCTAGTGAATTATATTCGAAAATTAACTGGGATTCATGTCCAGGAAATCAATTTAATGGAGTGGGGGTAAAGACTGATACAGGTGATCAATCATATTTAGCAGCAAAACTAGAACGCTCTGAAGGAGATCTATATTTGTCTTTATTTGTAGCAGATCACGGTATAGATGGAGGTAATTGGGGAGAAGAGCTTCCGGCAGTTTATCAGGTAGTTGTGGAAGAAAAAGAGATGGAAACTGGTCTTGTAACTGCTGGGAGTATAATACAGGATATTGAAAGTACAGGAAAGGTTAGTATCTATGGAGTATATTTTGACACAGACAGTGCTGAAATTAAATCCGAATCAGAACCTACAGTAGAAAAAATTGCTAAGGTATTAAATAACAATCCTAGTTTAAATATATATATAGTCGGACACACAGATAGTACTGGGGAATTTGATTATAATATGGACCTTTCTCAAAAAAGAGCAGAAGCACTAGTTGACAAACTTGTTCAGGAGTATGACATAAACAGAAATAGACTTGAACCTGCTGGTGTAGGTCCATTAGCCCCTAAAGCGAGCAATAAGACCGAAGATGGAAGGTCAAAAAACCGACGGGTTGAATTAGTGAAAATGTAAAACTACATTAGTGAAGTTAGATGAATTTTAAAGGTTCTGTTTAAAAGTAGAATCTTTTAATAGTATTATAAATTTCAATCGATCTAATGTTTTTATGTATTTACATTTATCTATAATATTTGATTTTAAAAGTTGAGAAAATAATTTGAGGAGGGAGAATGAATTTTTGAAAATTCATAAAGGAAAGTGGAGTTTATTTTGAATACTGATAAATTATCATCCAAACTGACTTTAATATTTATTTTATTCTTATTGAGCTTTTTGTTAATGAGTCCTAAAGGTGTTGAATCAGCAAATATCCCCGGTGATGCTTTGAAAGATTACAACTCTATTTTAAAAGAATCAAGTAATGCTTTAAAAGCAGGAAATTACTTAAAGTCAAAAAGAAAATTAGATGAAGCTGCTCTTTTACTCTGGAATAACTCACCATTAACAGCCGAAAATGTTACTTTTGTAAAGAAACAGGCAAAATTTTATGGGGATATTATTCCGACAGAAAATAAAGAATATCAACCTGGGAACAAGTTGTTTCTCTATTTAGAGCCTAAAAATTATTTAATAAAATCAAAGCAGACAGGTAAATATCAAATGGATATAGTATTAGATACAAAATTAATATTTGAAGATGGTACTATAGTTTTTCACAATCCTGAATTTATTAGATTCAGAAAAGAAAGCACTCAACCTAATCGAGAAGTGAAATTTGATATGTATTTTAATTTAACATCTGGTTTAAAAACAGGAGAATATACTATTAAAAATACTCTTATAGATAAACTAGCAAGTCAACTTCTCCCACCTAATCATAAACAAGATTAAAAAGGAGCTTGTTAAATA
>CAYSHP010000063.1:0-14071 GCA_964430875.1 uncultured Halanaerobiales bacterium | reverse complement strand
TCGTGAAGGTGGCCATACTGTAGCATCTGGTGTTGTAACCGATATAATTGAGTAAGTTTTTATCCCTTAAATAAAAATCTAATGGATCATAAAAGCATGTGCTCTGTGCACATGCTTTTTAAAACTTGTTGACTTTTACATATATATATGATAAAGTAATTAAGGCTGTAATCACAAGAAATTAATCTATTTTATATATAAATACAGGAACCAATATTGGCCAACTGAGGGGGTGGCACCATGCGTGAAAAAATTAAATTAGAATGTACAGAGTGTAAGAATAGAAATTATACCACTACTAAAAACAAACAGAGTATGCGTGGTAGATTAGAAATTAAAAAGTTCTGTAAACACTGTAAAGAGCACACATTACATCGTGAGACTAAATAAAAATAATATTTAATAATTTTAAATAATTATAATTAAGGACGTGATTTATGTGGCCAAATTAGGTTTTTTAGGAAAAATAGGAGGATTTTTAAAAAAAGTTAGACTTGAATTAAGGAAGGTTAACTGGCCTAACCGAGAAGATCTACAATCTTATACTATTGTAGTTTTAATAACAGTAGCAGCATTAATTGCTTTTATAGGAGTTATTGATTTAGCATTAACAAATATTATTACTCCCTTTATAATGTAATTAAGGAGGTGAGGATCCTGGATTCAGGGTCCTTAAATTATGGAAGAAAAAATAGAAGATAATACTAATTGGTATGTAGTACATACCTATTCAGGCCATGAAAAGAAAGTTAAGGCCAATTTGGAAAAGAGAATAAAGACTACTGGCATGACAGATAAGATTAAGGAAATTCTTGTTCCAACTGAAGAAAAAGTTAGTAAAAGAGGCGGCAAGAAAAAAATCGTTGATAAGAAGATCTTTCCCGGTTATATTATAATTCAAATGGTTATGAATGATGAAACCTGGTATGTTGTTAGAAATACACCAGGTGTGATGGGTTTTGTAAGTAGTGGAACAAAACCTTTACCTTTAGAAAAAGAAGAAATTGATCATATATTATCCGGTATGGGATTGAAAAAACAGGAAATTAGTATTGATTTTGAGGTTGGAGATAAAGTTATGGTCATTGATGGACCGTTTGAAGAATTTATTGGTATTGTACAAGAAATTCATCCTCAACAAGAGAAAGTTAAAGTTATGGTTTCAATGTTTGGAAGGGAAACTCCTGTTGAACTTGATTTTTCACAAGTTGAACCTGAGTAATAAATGTCTTTAGGTATTTAAGAAAGGAGGAATAATGCCATGGCAAAAAAAATTATAGGAGAGATTAAATTACAGATTCCCGGCGGACAAGCAAATCCAGCCCCTCCTGTAGGACCAGCTTTAGGTCAGCACGGAGTTAATATTATGGATTTCTGTAAAGCTTTTAATGCAAAGACTTCTGATAAGCAGGGTACAATTATTCCTGTTGAAATTACTGTATATGCAGATAGGACGTTTGATTTTATTACAAAAACACCACCTGCTTCAATTCTTTTAAAGCAGGCAGCTGGAATCGAAACAGCTTCTGGTGAGCCTAATGTAGATAAAGTTGCAACAGTGAGTAAAGATGATGTTAAAGCGATTGCCGAACAAAAGATGAAAGACTTAAATGCAGCCGATATCGACGCTGCTATGAGTATGATTGAAGGTACTGCCCGCAGTATGGGTATTTTAGTAGAGTAATTACGTTAATATAGTGGGAGGCAACCACCGTTAATACCACAAAGGAGGAAATTTTATGGCAAATCAAAGTAAAAGATATAAAGAAGCTTTGGAAAAAGTTGATAGAAATAATTTCTATGAACCACAGGAAGCACTTGAATTAGCAAAAAATACTGCCACTGCAAATTTTGATGAGACCGTGGAATTCACAGCTAAATTAGGAGTTAATCCTAAACATGCTGATCAAAATATTAGAGGTACTTTAGTACTTCCCCACGGAACTGGTCAAGAAGTAAAGATCGTTGTATTTGCAAAAGGTGAAAAAGCACGTGAAGCTGAAGAAGCCGGAGCAGATATTGTTGGCCAGGAAGATTTAGCTGAAAGAATTGAAGAGGGTTGGCTAGATTTCGATTTAGCTATTGCTACTCCAGATATGATGGGTGTAGTTGGCCCTTTAGGTAGGATCTTAGGTCCTAAAGGCTTAATGCCTAACCCTAAAGCAGGTACAGTTACATTTGACTTAGCTGAATCTATTGAAGAATTTAAAGCTGGTAAGTTAGAATATAGAGTTGACAGTGACGGTAATATGCATCTACCAATTGGAAAAGCTTCTTTTGAAGTTGATGAATTAGTTGATAACTTCAAAAAAGTAATGGATGTCTTAATGATTGAGAGACCTGCATCTGCTAAAGGGAAATACTTTAGATCAATAACAGTATCTTCCACAATGGGCCCAGGAGTAAAGATTGAATCCTCTGCAGCCTTAAAATTAATTGGTAGATAAAATATATATTGACATAATGAATAATAAGTGTTATGCTTATTTTTGTTAATAATAAAATATAGTCTAACCATAGATAGTGGGAGTCAGAGATGACTTAAATTTTTCCCGCCGAGGTTAATTAAGTAAGATCAATGTATATGTGGTATTCATAATACATATACATTGTCATTACATTAAAAATCTCCTGCCTATCTATGGCAGGTTTTTTTATTTGTTAGACTATTTAAATTATCTTAAATGGTAGACAAATTTAGGGAGGTGAAGTGATATAGATGGCTAGACCTGATAAAGAAGCAGCTGTTAAAGAATTAGAAAAGGAATTCTCAAAAGCTAAATCAATGGTTATGACTGATTATATTGGTTTAGATGTGGCTGAAATGACAGAATTACGTTCTAAATTAAGAGAAGCTGGTGTTGATTACAAAGTTGTAAAAAACACTTTAGCTACAATTGCCGCAAACAATTCGGATCTATCTGAAATTAATGATTTTTTTAGAGGACCTACCGCTATTGCTTTTGGTATTGAAGATGTAGTATCACCTGCGAAGATTTTAGATGAATTTTCAGAAGATCATGAAGTACTAGAGATTAAAGGCGGTTATTTAAATGGTGAAGTAATCAGTAAAGAAAAGGTTGAATCATTGGCAAAGATTCCATCTAGAGAAGAATTACTTGCAAAAGCTTTTGCTAGTATGAAAGCTCCCATCACTGGTTTTGTAAATGTACTTAGTGGAAATATGAGGAACTTAGTAAGTGTATTGAGTCAAATTAAGGATCAAAAAGAATAAAAATTTTTTAAGGAGGAACAAAGATGAATAAAGAAGAAATTATTGAAGCAATTGAAAATATGTCTGTATTAGAATTAGCGGAATTAGTTGAAGAATTAGAAGATAAGTTTGGTGTTAGTGCTGCTGCTCCTGTTGCTGCTGCAGCTGGTGGAGCTGCTGGCGGTGCAGAAGAAGAAGAGCAAACTGAATTTGATGTATACTTAGAAAGTATTGGTGGCAAGAAGATTCAGGTAATCAAAGCTGTTAGAGAATTAACTGGCTTAGGCTTGAAAGAAGCTAAAGCTGTTGTTGACGACTCACCTCAAAATGTAAAAGAAGGATTAAGTAAAGAAGAAGCAGAAGATATGAAAGAAGCTCTCGAAGAAGCAGGAGCTACTGTAGTACTAAAGTAAATTAAATAAAAAGCAATATTTTTAGAAGTTATTAAAAGTGCCCTTTAATTAGGGCACTTTTTGCAGTATTAAAATATAAAAATATTTGAGGTAGAATAACTTGACAAGATATAGGTTGTGTGATAACATTACTTATTGTCGATAACTTTTCATATAATGGCATAAAATATGCATATAATTTAGTATATTTTTACTGATTTATTGGATTATTATGGACTTATTTTATTATATTATTTAATAAATACACATTTAAATACTAAACATATCAATTAAATTATCAAGCATTTAAGTGAGGGTATTTTCTTGCTTAAATGTTATATTTATAAATATAAGTATTCCTTGGGGGTGCAATGATGTCAACAGTGAGAGAAAGACATAGCTTTGCTAAAATTGATGATGCAATGGAATTACCAAATTTAATACACACTCAGTTAAATTCATACCAGTGGTTTTTGGAGCAAGGCTTAAAAGAAGTTTTTGATGAAATCTCACCAATTGAAGATTTTTCGGAAAATTTAGTTTTAGAATTTGTAGGTTACCATTTAGAAGAAGCTAAGTATACTGTACAAGAATGTAGGGATAGAGATGATACATATTCCGCTCCCCTGCAAGTAAAAGTTCGTTTAATTAATAAAGAAACAGGAGAAGTTAAGGAACAGGAAGTGTTTATGGGCGACTTTCCGCTAATGACAGATAAAGGTACATTTATCATTAATGGAGCGGAAAGAGTTGTTGTAAATCAGTTAGTACGTTCTTCTGGTGTATATTTTGATGATGAACGTACCAAAGACGGCCGCAGATTGATAAATGGGAGCATTATACCTAATAGAGGTGCATGGATTGAATTTGAATATGATAAAAAGAGAATAATTTCAGTTCGTGTTGATAGAAAAAGAAAGATGCCTTCCTCAATATTATTTAGGGCGTTAGGCTATGGTAGTGATGAAGAGATTATTGATCTATTAGGTGATTCTAAAGTAATTATGGATACTTTGGATCGCGATTCAACTGATTCACAGGATGAAGCCTTAATTGATTTATATAAAAAGTTAAGACCAGGTGAACCCCCGACTGTAGATAGTGCAAAAAGTTTAATTGAATCATTATTCTTTGATCCTAAAAGATATGATTTAGCAGCAGTTGGTAGGTATAAAATTAATAAAAAATTAGGTTTAGATATTGATGAAGATAAAAAATATTTAGATGAGAAAGATATTATAGAAACTGTACGTTATATGGTTAGATTAGTACATGAAGAAGAAGATGCTTATATTGATGATATAGATCATCTTGGTAACAGAAGATTAAAGACAGTGGGTGAACTTTTACAAAATCAATTTAGAATTGGTCTTTCCCGTATGGAAAGAGTAGTACGTGAAAGAATGACCATTCAAGATATTGATGTTGTTACACCACAAGCTTTAATGAATACAAGACCGGTAGTAGCTGCTATTCAAGAGTTCTTTGGAAGCAGTCAGTTATCACAGTTTATGGACCAAACAAACCCTATGTCAGAACTTACCCATAAAAGAAGGTTAAGTGCATTAGGCCCAGGTGGCTTAAGTAGGGAAAGAGCCGGTTTTGATGTTAGAGATGTTCACCACTCTCATTATGGTAGAATTTGCCCTATTGAAACTCCTGAAGGCCCTAATATCGGTCTTATTGGTTCAATGGGTACTTATGCTATGACAAATAAATTTGGTTTCCTCATGACACCTTATCGAAGAATTGTTGATGGTAAGGCTACCGGAGATATTGATTATTTAACCGCTGATGAGGAAGATCAAAATATTGTTGCTCAGGCTAATACCAAATTGAATGAAGATGGTGAATTAGTTAATGATGAAGTAGTCGCTCGACATCGTGGTGATATTTTAGAAGTATCACCTGAGAGAGTAGATTACATGGATGTTTCTACTAAACAGCTAGTAGGAGTTTCTGCCGCTATGATACCTTTCTTAGAGAATGATGATGCTAACCGTGCATTGATGGGTGCTAATATGCAGAGGCAGGCTGTACCTTTACTTAAAACTGAGGCTCCTATAGTAGCTACTGGTATTGAACATAAAGCTGCTAAAGATTCAGGTGTAGTAGTAATTGCTGAAAATGGTGGTACAGTCAAAAAGGTAACATCCAGTAAAATAGTAATAGAAAATGAAGATGGTAATGTAGATAAATATAATTTAATGAAATTTAAAAGATCAAACCAGGGTTCATGTATGAACCAGACCCCAATTGTAAGTGAGGGCCAGGAAATTGAAGATGGAGACATAATAGCTGATGGTCCTTCTACCGAAATGGGCGAAATGGCTTTAGGTAGAAACTCACTTATTGCATTTATGCCCTGGGAAGGTTATAACTATGAGGATGCAATATTAATAAGTGAAAAGTTAGTAAAAGAAGATGCTTTTACATCTATTCATATAGAAGAACATGAAGCAGAAGCACGTGATACTAAACTAGGTCCTGAAGAGATCACCAGAGATATTCCGAATGTTAGTGAAAGTTCCCTAAAAGATCTTGATGATAGAGGTATTATCAGAGTTGGAGCTGAAGTTAAAGAAGGAGATATCTTAGTAGGTAAGGTTACACCTAAAGGTGAAACTGAATTATCTGCAGAAGAAAGACTGCTTAGAGCAATCTTTGGTGAAAAAGCTAGAGAGGTAAGAGATACTTCCCTTAAAGTACCACATGGTGAAGAGGGTATAGTTGTCGATGTTAAAGTATTCTCTAGAGATCAGGGAGATGAATTAAAACCTGGTGTAAATAAACTTGTAAGGGTTTATATTGCGAACAAAAGAAAAATTGCTGTGGGAGATAAAATGGCTGGGCGTCATGGTAATAAAGGTGTAATTTCTAGAATTCTACCAGAAGAAGATATGCCATTTATGGAAAATGGTGATCCAGTAGAAATTGTTTTAAATCCATTAGGAGTACCGTCTCGTATGAATATCGGACAGGTATTAGAAACACACCTTGGTATGGCTGCAAAAGCACTTGGTTTACATGTTGAAACCCCAGTATTTAATGGAGCTTTAGAGGAAGAAGTTGAAGAATACCTCGAAAAGGCTGACTTAAAAAGAAACGGTAAAATGACTTTATATGATGGCAGAACAGGTGAAGCTTTTGACCATGATATAACTGTAGGATATATGTATATTCTTAAACTACATCACCTTGTCGACGATAAAATTCATGCGCGTTCTACTGGTCCTTATTCACTTGTGACCCAACAACCGCTGGGTGGTAAAGCACAGTTTGGTGGACAGAGATTCGGTGAAATGGAAGTTTGGGCCTTAGAAGCTTATGGTGCTGCTTACAGTTTACAGGAAATGCTTACAGTAAAATCTGATGATGTAATAGGAAGAGTCAAAACCTATGAATCAATCGTTAAAGGTGAAGAAGTTCCACCACCGGGTGTGCCTGAATCATTTAAAGTTCTGATAAAAGAGATGCAGAGTCTTGGTTTAGATGCCCGCGTCTTTGTGGAAGAAGATAATGAAATGGAATTAGAAGAAGAAGGTACTGAAGTAAGTGAAACTGCTAAAAAACTGGGACTTGATACAGACTTGCAGTTATCAAGACCTGATGAAGGATAGTTAATTACTCCATTTAAATAAAATATCTAGATGGAGTTTTCTTGAAAAAATTTAGATAAAATTTTCAAAGAGGAGGGGGAATTACCCTTGTCAAACGTAAATAATTTCGATTCAATGCGGATCGGAGTTGCATCTCCTGAGCAGATAAGAGAATGGTCCCGCGGTGAAGTGAAAAAACCTGAAACCATTAATTATAGAACCTTAAAACCTGAAAAAGACGGACTATTTTGTGAGAAAATATTTGGACCAACCAAAGATTATGAATGTCATTGTGGTAAGTATAAAAGAGTAAGATATAAGGGTGTTGTTTGTGATCGCTGTGGTGTGGAAGTTACCCGCTCTAAGGTAAGAAGAGAAAGAATGGGACACATTGAATTAGCTGCACCCTGTACACATATCTGGTTCTTTAAAGGAATCCCCAGTAGATTGGGTTTAATTATGGATATGTCACCCAGGGCTTTAGAAAAAGTAATATATTTTGTTTCTTATATTGTAATAGATCCCGGCGATACCCCACTTAGTGAAAGGCAGCTTCTGTCTGAACAAGAATACCGTGAAGCTAAATCTAAGTATGGTAATGAATTTGACGCTCGTATGGGCGCAGAAGCCATTAAAGAATTGTTAAGTAAAATAGATGTACAAAAAGACGTAGATGAACTTAAAGAAGAAGTTAAGTCAACTTCCGGTCAGCGTAGGAGACGTGCTATTAGAAGATTGGAAGTTATGGATGGTCTATTAGATTCCAGTCTTGAGCCAGAGTGGTTGGTTATGGATGTAATGCCTGTTATCCCACCCGATTTAAGACCAATGGTTCAATTAGATGGCGGTAGATTTGCTACATCTGATTTAAATGATTTATACCGGAGAGTTATTAATAGAAATAATAGATTAAAAAGGCTGCTTGATTTAGGAGCTCCTGAAATCATAATTAGAAATGAAAAGAGGATGCTGCAAGAATCGGTAGATGCCTTAATTGATAATGGTAGAAGAGGTAGACCTGTGACCGGAGCCGGTAATAGACCTCTAAAATCTTTAAGTGATATGCTTAAAGGTAAACAGGGTCGTTTCCGCCAGAATCTACTCGGTAAACGTGTAGATTATTCCGGTAGATCTGTTATTGTAGTTGGTCCAGAATTAAGAATGGATCAATGTGGTTTACCAAAGAAAATGGCTTTAGAATTATTTAAACCATTTGTTATGAAAGGTTTAGTAGATAAAGAATATGCACATAATATTAAAAATGCTAAAAAGATGGTAGAAAAGGTTGATGATAGAGTCTGGGGTATACTTGAAGAAGTAATTAAAGGACATCCGGTTTTACTAAACCGTGCTCCTACTTTACACAGATTAGGTATCCAGGCTTTTGAGCCTGTTTTAGTTGAAGGTAAGGCTATTAAGTTACACCCCTTGGTCTGCCCACCTTATAATGCTGACTTTGATGGTGACCAAATGGCTGTACACTTACCACTTTCTGAAGAAGCTAAAACAGAAGCCAGGACATTGATGTTATCTACTACAAATCTTTTAGCCCCTGCAGATGGTAACCCTATTACTGTACCTACACAGGATATGGTGTTAGGTATCTACTATCTTACTACTTTAAAAGATGGAATAAGAGGAGAAGGGAAAATATTCTCCCGACCTGCTGAGGCAATAAAAGCTTATGATACAGATAAAATTTACCTTCAGGCTAAAATTAAAGCAAGAATAGATGGAGAAATTATAGATACTTCAGTTGGTAGAATAATATTTAATGAAGCATTGCCTGAAGAAAATAAATATATAAATGAAAGAATTGATAAAGGTTCATTAGGAGAGTTAATTAGCGATTTATATGATGAATTTGGTGAAGAAGAAACTGTAAAAGCATTAGATAATATTAAAGAATTAGGGTATGATTTTGCAACTCGTTCTGGTATCAGTATTGCAGTTACTGATGCTGATATTCCTGATGAAAAACCGAAAATTTTAAAGGAAGCTGATGAGGAAGTAGATGAAATAGAAGAGCACTATAATAGAGGTGCGATTACAGAAGATGAAAGGTATCATCGTGTAATAGATATTTGGAATCAGGCTAAAGATGATGTTACTGATGCTTTATTGGATCATTTAGACGAGGAAAATAACATCTATATTATGGCTACTTCTGGAGCCCGTGGTAATACCTCGCAGATTTCTCAGTTAGCTGGGATGCGTGGTTTGATGGCCGATCCATCTGGTAGAATTATTGACTTACCAATTAGATCTAACTTTAGAGAAGGACTAAACGTGTTAGAGTTCTTCCTTTCTACCCATGGAGCAAGAAAAGGATTGGCTGACACTGCGTTAAGAACCGCTGACTCCGGTTATTTAACTAGAAGGTTAGTTGATGTTTCTCAGGATGTTATTATCAAAGAAGAAGACTGTGGAACTGAAAAAGGCCTTTATGTTGAATCTATAGGAGGTAAAGGAGCTCAGGCTGTAGAATCACTCAGAGAAAGAATTGCGGGGCGTTATGCAGCTGAAGATCTCAAAGATCCAGACAGTGACGAAATTATTGTAGAGAGAAATGAAATGATTAAAAAAGATCATTTGGCTAAAATTGTAAATACAGATATAGAAAGTGTTAAAATCCGTACAGTAATTACTTGTGAATCTGAACATGGTGTTTGTTCTAAATGTTATGGTCGTAACCTAGCAACTACTAATAAGGTTAATATTGGTGAATCAATTGGAATTGTTGCTGCGCAATCTATTGGTGAACCAGGTACTCAGTTAACAATGCGTACTTTCCACACTGGTGGTGTTGCAGGTGATGATATCACACAGGGTCTTCCAAGAGTGGAAGAGTTATTTGAAGGTCGGACACCAAAAGGACATGCCATCATGACTGAAAAAGAAGGTAAAGTAAAAATTACCCAAAAGAGAAATTCTAAACGGATTGTAGTAACTAGTGATGACGGCAAGAAAAAGACCTATAAGATTCCTTATGGATCTAAATTGATCGTCCAAGAAGGCGAATATGTAGAACCTGGTGATAAACTGACAGAAGGTCCTTTAGACCCAAGTGTACTACTAAGGGTTAGAGGTGAGTCTGCTGTTCAGAACTATCTTCTTGAGGAAGTACAAAATGTTTATAGATCTCAGGGTGTTGAAATTAATGATAAGCACATTGAGGTTATAATAAGACAAATGATGAAGCGTGTTAAAATCAAAGAATCAGGAGATACAGAATTGCTGACTGGAAGCTTAGTTACTAAACACGAATTTAAAGAAACTAATAAGAAGGTAAAATCTAATGGTGGCAAGCCTGCTAAATCTATACCACAAATCCTTGGAATTACAAAAGCTTCTCTAGCCACAGAAAGCTTCTTATCAGCTGCTTCTTTCCAAGAGACAACAAGAGTTTTAACTGAAGCTGCTCTGGAAGGAAAAGTTGATCACTTAAGAGGTTTAAAAGAAAATGTAATTATTGGTCAGTTAATACCTGCTGGTACAGGTATGAGAAAGTACAGAAAAGGTGAAGAAGTCGGTGAAAATGTAACTGATGTAACCCAAGTTTTAGAGGAAGTTGAAGAAGATTAAATTAATGATAAATTAGGTATTGACAACACATATCAAAGGTGTTAAAATACACTAGTGTGTGCAGACAAAGGCAGTATTGCCTTCAATAATTTAATCATTATATATAAATAAAAAGTATTCAGCGCAGAGAACAGCATTCTTAAGGATGCTGGTTCTCTGCTGCATTACTGAAATAACCGGAAGGAGGTGGGTTTTGTGCCAACAATTAATCAGCTTATCCGTAAAGGTCGTAATAAACAAAAGAAGAAAAAGAATGCTCCTGCATTAGAAGGTTCACCTCAGAAGAGAGGAGTATGTACAAGAGTTTATACTGCGACTCCTAAAAAACCGAACTCTGCTTTAAGAAAAGTTGCCCGTGTTCGTTTAACGAATGGAAAAGAGGTGACCTGTTACATACCTGGAGAAGGACATAACTTACAGGAACACTCTGTTGTGTTAGTAAGAGGTGGCCGTGTAAAAGACTTACCAGGTGTTAGATACCATATTGTTAGAGGTACTTTAGATACTGCAGGTGTTGAAGATAGAAGACAAGGTCGTTCTAAGTATGGAGTGAAAAAACCTAGCTAATAACCTTAAATAAATAGATTTTATCAAGATTAAAGGGGGGAATTACGTGCGTAAAAATAGAGCAGAAAGACGTGAAGTTAAACCTGATTCAGTATATGATAGTGTATTAGTTAACCGTTTTATCAACAAAATTATGTTAGATGGCAAAAAAAGCTTAGCAGAAAAACTATTATACCAATCTATGGAACAACTTCAAGAACAGACAGGTGATCAACCTGTAACTATTTTACAAGAAGCTTTAAATAATGTAATGCCTACATTAGAAGTAAAATCTCGCCGTATCGGTGGTTCAAATTACCAGGTACCGGTTGAGGTTGACGATCATAGAAGAAGAAGTTTAGCAATTCGCTGGATTGTAAATGATGCAAGAAGTCGTAATGATAGAACTATGAAAGAAAGAATCTCAAAAGCAATCTTAGATGCATATAATAACGAAGGCGGCGCAGTTCGCAAAAAAGAAGAAGTACACAGAATGGCAGAAGCAAACAGAGCATTTGCACATTATGGATGGTAATATACATTAGACTTTTAAATATTGATATTTTAAAGAAGGGGGGAGAATGATGGCCCGACAATTTCCATTAGAAAGAACAAGAAATATAGGAATTATGGCTCACATAGATGCTGGAAAAACTACAACCACAGAGCGTATTCTATATTATACAGGTAGGGTACACAAAATGGGAGAAGTACATGATGGAGCAGCTGTTATGGATTGGATGGAACAAGAGCAGGAAAGAGGTATTACCATAACCTCAGCGGCTACCACAGCTCAGTGGCGTGATCATCGTATTAATATTATAGACACGCCCGGACATGTGGACTTTACAGTTGAGGTGGAAAGATCTCTTAGAGTACTTGATGGAGCAATTGCATTATTCTGTTCTGTCGGAGGAGTTGAACCCCAATCAGAAACAGTCTGGAGACAGGCTGATAAATATGAAGTTCCCCGTATCGCATTTGTAAATAAGATGGATCGTATGGGAGCTGATTTTTTCCGAGTTATTAAGATGATGAAAGAAAGATTAGGAGCAAATGCTGTACCAGTTCAACTGCCAATTGGTAGTGAAGATGAATTTAAAGGTGTTGTAGACCTAATTGAAATGGATGCAATTTTATATGAAGATGAACTCGGTGTAAACTTCGAAAGAGTAGAAATTCCGGAAGAATATAAAGAACAAGCAGAAGAATATAGAGAAAATTTATTAGAGCAATTATCTGAATTTGATGATCAATTAATGCTTAAATATATAGAAGAAGAAGAAATTACTACTGATGATATCATGGAAGCAATCCGGAAGTCAGTAATAAATGTTAATTTAATTCCTGTCTTATGTGGATCTGCTTTTAAAAACAAGGGTGTTCAGATGTTACTGGATGCAATTGTTGATTTCATGCCTTCACCACTGGATGTACCACCTGTTGAAGGGGAAAATCCAGAAACCGGTGAAGTTGAAACTAGAGAAGCGGAGGATGATGCCCCGTTTTCTGCATTAGCATTTAAAATAATGACAGATCCGTATGTAGGAAAATTAGCATTCTTTAGAGCATATTCTGGTGTATTAGAAGCCGGATCGTATATATATAATTCAACAAGTGAAAATAGAGAAAGAATTGGTCGTATCTTACAGATGCATGCTAACCATAGAGAAGAAAGAGATAGTGTTTATGCTGGTGACCTGGCAGCAGCTGTTGGTTTAAAGAACACTAGTACTGGTGATACTTTATGTGATCCAGATCACCCCATAATCTTAGAGTCAATGGAATTTCCAGAACCTGTTATTTCAGTAGCCATTGAACCTAAGAGTCAGGCTGATGAAGATAAATTATCTCAGTCATTAATGAAATTAGCTGAAGAAGATCCAACTTTCCAGGTTAGATCAGATGAAGAAACCGGTCAAACAATTATCAAAGGAATGGGTGAATTACACCTTGAGGTAATTGTAGATAGACTATTAAGAGAGTTTAAAGTCGATGCAAATATCGGCAAACCACGTGTGGCTTACCGTGAAACAATCACCCGTAAGGTTGAAGATGTTGAAGGTAAGTTCATTAGACAGTCAGGTGGTCGTGGTCAGTATGGTCATGTAATTATAGATCTGGAACCTCTTGAAGAAGGTGGAGGTTTCCAATTTGAAGATGAAATTAAAGGTGGAGCTATTCCAAAAGACTATATTGGTCCTGTAGAAGACGGTATTGAAGAGGCAATGGAAAATGGTATTCAAGCAGGTTATCCTGTTGTTGATATCCAGGTTACCTTAAAAGATGGTAGTTTCCACGAAGTTGACTCTTCTGAAATGGCATTTAAAATTGCTGGTTCGATGGCCTTTAGAGAAGCTGCTAAAAGAGCAAGGCCGAGAATTTTAGAACCGGTTATGGAAGTCGAAGTTGTAGTTCCAGAAGATTATATGGGAGATGTAATAGGTGATCTGAATGGTCGTAGAGGTAGAATCGAAGGAATGGAAAGAAGAGCTAACGCTCAGGTAGTGAAAGCTTATGTACCTCTCGCTGAAATGTTTGGATATGCAACTGATTTAAGATCCAAAACTCAGGGTAGAGCTACTTATACTATGCAATTCTCTCATTATGAGAAAACGCCAAAGAATGTTGCCAAAGAAATTCTTGGTGAATAATTAAAGAATAAAATTTCTTTTAAAAGGAGATGAATATAATGGCAAAGGAAAAATTTGAAAGAACGAAACCACATTTGAATA
>CAYSHP010000062.1:0-14083 GCA_964430875.1 uncultured Halanaerobiales bacterium | reverse complement strand
ATTAATGTTGTGATTTTGTTTGAAATAATAGCTGAGATAATGTTAAAATTTGTAATTTTAAAGCAAATATTAATTAAGTTTAGTGACGATAATATTCAAGAAACTTTAGATAATTATAATAATTATTTAAATTTAAATAAAGTGAGGAGTAGATAATTTGGAAGATTTAGGAGTAAATACGAGAAAAATAATTCTAATACTATTAATTTTTATAATTGCTTTTATTCCTTTAATCTATTATCCTAGTGATGCTTACACTGAAGTTGATTTAGGCGAAGGTTTTACTGTTAAAGTTCCAAAAGATACAATTGATCTACCTAAGTTATATATATTAATAACTACTTTAACCTTATTAATTGGATTAAGTATTCTTTATTGGAAAGATAATAATCAACTTTTATTAAAAAAAGATAAGACTATTTATTATTCTTTATTATTTTTAGCTTTTGTATTTTTATCTTCTTATTTTTCAGATTATACTTATAGAGTTATTTTAGGAAAATATTCAAGATGGGAAGGCATGATATCTTATTTAACATATATATTAACTTTTCTTTTCTTTTTCAACTTTGTGATTAAAAAGACTGATATTAAAAAAATATTAAAAGTGACATTTTATGCTGGTATATTAGTTTCGATATATGGTCTATTGCAAATATTTAAATTAGATCCAATTGAACACTCTGAAATGATGCATGAGTTTAATAAAAGAGCATTTGTAACAATGGGTAATCCTAATTTTGCGGGTACATATGCAGTAATTTTATTATCTATTAGTATTATTTTATACTTATTTAAAAGTGATAATAAGATACATAAGTTCTATTTATTTACTACTTCGATTTTTTATGCTTTATTAATTGCAACTGCTACCAGAAGTGCCATGTTAGGGTTTGCAATAACTTTTATTTTTACAGTTATCTTTTTTAAAGATTATCTTTTACAAAACAAAAAGGCAATACTAATAATAATACTTATATTTATCATTATTACAATCGGAATCGATTTTTACCAAGGTGGATTTATAACTAATCGTGTATTGGCCTTAGTATTAGAGTTACAAAAATTGGGTGGAGATGAGACTGAAAGAGGGACAATTGGATTAGCAAGATATACAATTTATAAACATGGATTTCCTCTATTATTAAAGAATCCAATATTTGGTTCTGGTCCTGATACATTTGATAAAGTATTTCCTCAAATGGAATATTTTAAAGTTTTAAAAAAGGTTATTGTCGTTGATAAAGCACATAATGAATACTTACAAATTGGTGTAACTTTAGGATTACCTGCCTTGTTTTTCTATCTAATGTTATTAGGTAATATTTATAAAAAAGGGATTAAAGCTTTAAAAAGATTAAAAAATAATATAACAGAATTAAATATATACCATGTTGCTTTATTTATGGCTGTAGTCTCCTATACAATTCAAGCTTTATTCAACATAAGTGTGGTTTCTGTAGCACCTGTTTTTTGGGCTATATTAGGTTTAAATGTCGCAATAAGTAAAATGGAGGACTAATATGATTATTTCTTTAATTGGCTTTATGGCAACTGGTAAAACTACAATAGGAAAACAATTATCAGACAAATTAGGATATGAATTTATTGATCTAGACCAATATATAGAAAAATTAACTAAAATAAGTGTTAAACAAATATTTAAAGAAAAAGGAGAAACACATTTTAGAACTCTAGAGAAGAAATTACTAAAAAAAGTACTAGATCAATATAATGAATTAGTTATCTCTCCTGGAGGAGGTATTATCTTAGACCAGGAAAATATTGATTTATTAAAAGAAAAAACTACGCCTTTTTTATTAAAAGCTAAACCTGAAAATATATTAAATAGAATAGATGAATTAAGTAAAAGACCATTAATAGATACTAAAAATCCCAAGATGACCATTGAAAAGTTATTAGACAAAAGAAAGGAATATTATAATCAATTTAATAATATAATCATTACAGATAACAAAGAAATAGATGATATTGTTTATGAAATTTTGAATCTATTGGAGAATTTATAATGATAAAATAGTAATCAGAGTATAAAAGTGAAACAATTATTTATTATAAATGGTTACTAAAAATAGAATTTTTAAAAAGAAGCATTAGCTTTAGGAATAGAGCATGCTTCTTTTTTCTGTTTATAAAAATTTACTTTATAGGAAAGAATATGATAAAATATTAAATGTGATAAAAGACTTATCTTTTATTAAACAAAAACATTAAAAATATAAAAATAGAATTTTAATATTAATTCAATTGAATGAGAAAACAACTAAAAGAGATAGCTGTAATTTGGCTATATCACATAATTAAACCTATTATTAAAATAGTTTGTAAAAGAGAAAAGAAAAGTATGGGAGATGTTTTTAAATGAAAATAGCAGTAATTAATGGTCCTAATATGAATATGTTAGGTAAAAGAGATGAAAAGCATTATGGTCAAGATACTTTATCATCAATAAATGATGAACTATTAAAAATAGCAAAGGATAATAATATAAAGTTAGAATTCTTTCAAAGTAATCATGAAGGAGATTTAGTAGAATATATTCATAAGAATTTTAAAGATTGGGATGGTTTAATAATTAATCCTGCTGGATTAACAACTACATCTGTAGTATTAAGAGATGCAGTTGAATTATTAGATATTCCCATTATGGAAGTTCATTTATCAAATATATATGCAAGAGAAAAGTTTAGACAAAAATCTCTATTTAGAGAAATAGTTATGGGTCATATTTGTGGATTAGGTGCTTTTGGCTATAAAGCAGCTTTATATTACTTAATAGATAAATTAAATAAAGGAGAGAGATAATAAATGCAAAAAAGAATAAAAAAAGTAAGAGAAATAATTGCAGATTCAGAGTTTGATTCCCTTTTAATTGATTCAGATGTTAATAGATTCTATCTAACAGGATTTACTGGTAGTGCCGGAAGAGTCCTATTTACCCCAGAAAAAGAATATTTTATAACTGACTTTCGATATACTGAACAGGCCGGTAATCAAACAGAAGGCTTTGAAATAATTGAATTAAATAAAGATATTATTGAGAGTATCAATGATATTTTACAAGAAGATGGTACTAAAAAATTAGGAATTGAAGCTAAAACTGTTAACTATTATCAATATGGTAAATACCAAGAAAAGTTAGAAGATATTGAATTGATTGCAACAGAAGATTTAATTAAAGATGTTAGAATGACCAAAGATGAAAATGAAATTGAATTAATTAAAAAAGCCATTGAAATAACTGATCAAGCCTATGAACATATTCTTGATTTTATTAAACCTGGTATGACTGAAAAAGAAGTAGCATTAGAATTGGAGATGTTTCAGAAAAAATTAGGTGGTTCTAAAAATGCTTTTGACTTTATTGTGGCATCTGGAGAAAGATCATCAATGCCCCATGGGGTAGCTTCCGATAAAGTAATTAAAGAAAACGAACTAATTACTTTAGACTTTGGAACATTTTATAAAGGCTATTGTTCTGATATGACAAGAACCTTTGTCTTAGGTAAAGCAAATGAAAAACAAAAAGAAGTATATAATACAGTTTTAAAAGCGCAATTAGCTGTCATAGAACAGATTAAAGCTGGTATGACCGGTGTAGAAGCAGATAAAATTGCTAGAGATATCATAAAAGAAGCAGGTTATGGAGATAACTTCGGACATAGCTTAGGTCATGGTATTGGGGTGGAAGTTCATGAAGGTCCGTCTGTTTCTTATAAATCAGAGGATACAGTTATTGAAAATAGTGTAGTAACTGATGAACCAGGTATATATATTAAAGGCTGGGGTGGAGTAAGAATTGAAGATGATCTATTAATAAAAGAAGATGGTTGTGAAGTATTAAATACTTCTCCAAAAGAATTAATAGAAGTACCAGTATAATTTGTTAAAATATATTGTAAATGCTATAATGGAATATAGTATACAAGAAAAAAGGAGGATTTCTTAAATATGATATCTACTAATGATTTTCATACAGGTCTAACTATAGAATTAGACGGAGAAGTATATCAAGTAGTTGACTTCCAGCATTCTAAGAGTGGAAGAGGAAGTGCTTTTGTTAGAACTAAGTTAAAAAATATGGAAGAAGGATATGTTATAAATAAAACATTTAGGGCTAATGAAAAAATAGAGCGAGCCCATGTAGATAAAAGAGAGATGCAGTATCTATATTGGGATGATAATGGTTATGTATTTATGGATACTGATAGTTATGATCAAATAACTTTATCTCAAGAACAAATTGGAGATAAAATTAATTATATTAAAGAGAATATGAACATATATATTTTAATGTATGAAGGTAAACCTTTAGATATTGATTTACCTACCTTTGTAGAGTTAACTGTAGAAGATACACCACCTGGAATTAAAGGTGATACCGTTTCCGGTGGTACTAAAACTGCAACCATGGAAACAGGTTTACAGGTTAAAGTACCATTATTTATAAATGAAGGTGATGTTATTAAGATCGATACTAGATCAGATGAATATATTGAGAGGGTTGAAAGCAACTAAATCGTTTAGGAGGTAAATTCACAATGAAATATGTTATTATAGGTGCAGGAGCTGCTGGTACCTCAGCTGTAAAAGAAATTTTAAAAAATCGTAATGAAGAAGATCAAATTACAGTAATAACTAACGAATCCGTCCCATTTTATTATAGACCTAGATTGATAGAATACTTATCCGGAGAAGTAGAAGATGAAGAATTAATAATACATGATGAAAATTGGTTTGATTCTAATGATGTAGATTTAAAATTATCTGAAGAAGTAAAAGAGGTTGATTTTAATAATAAAAAGGTGGTTTCTGATAAAAAAACTTATGAATATGATAAACTGCTTTTAGCAAATGGAGCCCATTCTTTTGTACCTCCTATTGATGGTCACAAAAGAGAAAATGTATTTACTTTAAGAAATTTAGCAGATGCCCGCAAAATATATAATACAGCAAGTGAATCTCAAAAAGCAGTTGTTGTGGGAGGCGGACTGTTAGGTATAGAAGCTGCTTCAAATTTAAAAAAGAATGGTGTTGATGTAACTGTCATAGAAAAGGCAGAATGGTGTCTTAACAGACAGTTAGACAAAAAGGGTGGCAAACTATTAATAGACATTCTAAAACTGGAAAAAGGGTTAAATTTTGCCTTAGATGTAAGTACAGAAGCTTTTAAGGGTAATGAAAAGGTCGAAGAAGTAGCTCTTGATAATGGTGATTCATTAAAAGCAGATTTAGTATTATTATCAACAGGGGTTCGTTCAAATATAGGACTGTTTGAAGGTACAGACCTTAAAATCAAAAGAGCTGTTGATGTAAATAAATATATGGAGACAAATATTGAAGATGTTTATGCGGCCGGAGATATTGCCGAATATAATGATAAGTTTTATGGTATTTGGCTGCCGTCGATGAAGATGGGTCAAACAGCAGGTAAAAATATGTCTGGTGATAAGTTTGAATTTCCCGGAGTAGTATCTTCATACACACTTAAGGTTGCCGGAATAAATGTTGTTTCAGCCGGTAATTTAGATCCTGAAAAAGAACTTGATAGTGAAATAACAGAAAAAGAAAGAGGCTATAAAAGAGTAATTAGAAATGAAGAAGGTAAAGCTGTAGGATTAATAATAGTGGGTCAGTTTGAAGATCAAGATAAACTTTTAGCTGAGGTTAAGAGCTAAAAATTGGGAGGTAATACTATGGAAGGTAAAGAAGAATTAGGTAATATTAAGATTGCTGACGAGGTAGTTTCTATTGTGACCGGTTTAGCTGCAACTGAAGTTGAAGGTGTTGCGGGTATGAGCGGAGGCATTGCCGGTGGTATAGCAGAAATGCTTGGTAGAAAGAACCTCACAAAAGGGGTAAAAGTTGAAGTGGGAGATAATGAATGTGTAGTTGATCTCTATGTAATAATTGATTACGGTCATTCTATACCAGATGTTTCCTGGAATATTCAAAATAATGTAAAACAAGCTATTGAAGGCATGACCGGATTAGATGTGATGGAAGTAAATGTTCATGTTCAGGGAGTACATTTACCTGAAGAGGAAGAAAACCTAGAAGAAGAAACCGAAGAAGATGAAGAAGAATGAGGTCAATAATGACCTCGTCTTTTTTTTATCAGCTGAAGTGGTGGTAATATGTTAAATTTCTTTGATAAATTAATAAAAAGCTTTAGTAACAAACAAAAAAACATATTGCTTAATAGTAATGATAGAGGAACTATTACTATGAAATTTGAAATTTTGTATTCTATCTTAGATTATATTTTAAAAGATTATACAATCTTTGAAAATGCAGATATTGAATTTGATGAAATTGATAAAAGTAAAAACTTATATAGATTATTTATTATAACAAAAAATAATCTAAAAGATATTAGTGAAAACAAATTAAAGATAATTAAAAAGAAAATTATGACTGAGTTTAAAGAGAATGGCTTTAATTTAATCAATGTCATTATAACCTCAGAAGAAAAACTGGAGGATTGATATAATGATTAATAACAATCGAGATATATTTATGTGGATAAATAATAACAAGGGGAGATTTTTAGGCTTATTATTTGGTTTTATAATAGGCTTATTATTAACATTAATAGGAATATTAAAAACATTAGTTATAATTGTTTTTGCTTTAATTGGCTTATATTTAGGACACCTTTTAGATGGAGGCGCTAGTATACAGGAAATAATAAGGAAAATAGTAAAAAAATAGGTACGAAGTGAGGTAAGTATTAATGAATATTACAAGACATAAACATAGAATATGGGCTATGCAGATACTATATGGACTAGATGTGCAAAGGTCTTTTAATATAGAAGATGCTTTAAGAGAAATTGAAATAAAGAAGAAAGATATAAAATTAAAAGATAAAGAAGATAAATATTACTTCGAGGAAATAGTCGAAGGGGTAATAAATAATCTAGAAGAAATTGACAAGACTATTGAAAAGAATGCAATTGGTTGGCATTTATATAGAATGCCGGTTGTAGATAGAAATATTTTAAGGATAGCTCTATATGAATTTTTAGAAGAGCTACCAATTGGAGTTGTAATTAATGAAGCTGTAGAACTAGCTAAAGAGTTTGGTTCCGAAAAATCATCTGGTTTTATTAATGGAGTATTATCTAATGTACATGAAAGCAAGGAGGAAAATTAATGGATATATTTTCCTGGAATGTAAATGGAATAAGAGCTGCCAAAAGAAAAGGATTCTTAGATTGGATAGAAGAAGAAAGTCCAGATATACTTGCTTTACAGGAAATAAGAATACAGGAAGAGCAAATGACAAAAAAGTTAACAGATATAGATAATTATTATTCATATTTTAATTATGGAGAAAGAAAAGGTTATAGTGGTGTTGCCCTTTATTCAAAAATAGAACCTAATAAAGTGGAAACTGGTCTAGGAATAGATAGATTTGACCAAGAGGGAAGAGTAATTAGAGCTTTTTATGATGATTTTGTTTTTATGGGTATATATTTTCCGAATGGTAAGAGAAGCAAAGAAAGATTAAACTTTAAACTTGATTTTTATGATGAACTATTAGACCAAGCAATGGAATTAAAAAAAGAAGGGCATAGCCTTATTATAAGCGGAGATTATAATACAGCTCATAATGAGATTGATCTTATTAATCCAGAACAAAACAAAAATGTTTCTGGTTTTTTACCGGTAGAGAGAAAATGGTTAGATAAATTAATTGAGCATGGTTTTGTTGATACTTTTAGACATTTTAATCCTGATAAAGAGAAATACAGTTGGTGGAGTTATCGAACAAGGGCAAGAGAAAGAAACGCAGGTTGGAGGATAGACTATCATTTTGTAACTGAAGATATAATAGATAATGTAAAAAAGGCAGTCATCCATGATGATGTTATGGGTTCAGATCACTGCCCCATATCTATTACTCTTGATCTTTAATTGCAATATAAATATCGACATCAGAATTATTTTCTTCAGGAAAATTAATATTAAATATTTCTAAATTATCACCGTTTTTGTTTTCATCAAAATCAGATTCTGGTAACCATTCATCATAAATATAATCATATGTTTTATCAATATCACATAATTCACCCTGATAAGTAAATATGGCATATTTAGAGCCATTAATAATTTTAGGTATCATACCTTTAGGAATATCAGATAAAGTACTAACTTCTACACTTGCAATATAAGCAAATCTGTTAGGATAATTTTTTCTCTGTTTATAGATCCCGACCATTCTGGTTGGGTTCTTTTTATTTTTTACTTCATCAATTCTTGGTCTAAATTCATCCCATAATTCTTGCACTACTTTATGATCTTCATTATCTTCTGTTGTTGTTAAAGTATCCATGCCAATAACTGTAAAACGATTCTTTTCAATAATTTTTGGTTGCATCATTTTCCTCCCAGAATTTTTTATAATAAATTATACCTTGTTACTATTATATTACTTATTGTATGGATTTTCAAATGGCTCAAGTAAAATAACTTTTGTTAATTTTTAAAAGATATAAAAGTATTATTAGTTGAAGTTAAATTGAAAGTGAAATTATTAAGGAGAATATTTGTATCTATTATAAAATTATCTTTTTGTATATACAAATTTAATATATTTTCTTTTGTATTACTGAATTCAAAATTATCTAATTTTATTTGGGATAAATTATAAGTAGATCCATCACTTTTATATATTTTAACAGTTTTACTTGTATTATTAAAACCTATACCTGTATAATTTAAATCAGGAGTTGAGGGAGAAGAATTATATTTTTCTATATCTGAAGTATATTTCAAATTCTCATCTATATAATTAGTAATAAATCTTAGTTCTCTTTGAATTTCAGCTTTGTCTTTATTTAAAGAATAAAAATTAATACCAGAAATGAATAAATTTGAGGTAGCCATAACTATAATTCCCATTATAACTATTACAATTAATAATTCAATTATAGTAAAACCTTTATTTTTTAAAATAATATTTTTTTTCATTTGTTTGACCTCCAATTTTTAGGGAGTAGTATATTTATAATAATAAATTATTAATTCTTTTTCATTAACTTTAGTATTAGGCAATTTATAATTAGAAGTAGCAATTACTAATTCCCTATTATAAGAAGTAGTAGTTCCGTTATTAAATTCTAAAAATAATGTTTTCTTGTCACCATTCACATTGCTTTCTACAATATCAACTAATTGTTTTTGAACTCCATATGTTGTAATAGTCTTATCTCCAGCACTAAAAATACTATTAAATATATGATTAAATACAGGAAAAATAAATATTGCTATAATTCCCAATAAGGCTAATGAAACTAATATTTCAACTAATGTAAATCCTTTATTGCTGAACATATATAACACATCCTTTATTCTTATTCTCTGGACCAATTGGCTTTATAATAAGCATTATAATCACCTAATTTAGATTTTATATAATTTAAAGCTTGTTGAGATGGTGGGCCATTATAAGTAAATGTACCCATTGGATTACTATTATCTGTTTTTCCAATAAGTTGATCAACAATAATCGACCCTTCAAAGGTTACAGTGGATTGTAAAGTCATTGAAGCTTCTGGGCCATATACAAAAATACCATTTTGTGTTGTAGTATCTGTACTACCGATCAATGTTAAATTGGCATCTTTCATTAAAAATATATTAAAATTTTGTAATGAAACATTTGGTGTTTGAAATGTCATACTTTCCTTCACAAAAATGTTTAATTTTTCGTCATATTCATTTGAATCTGGAGGAAAATCTATACCAGTACATTCTAAAGTACCTTTTATAGAAAGAGTATCGACAAAAATATTTATAATTTCATTATTATCAAAGTTAATTTCAAGACTATCATTAGGATTGTATGTTAAATCTCCATAATATCCACTTGAATTTATTAAACTACCATTAAAATCAGTGGGTATATCATCAATAGTTAATGGATTAGTTGCATCGAAATTCTCATCATCATCAAATAATTTATTGTATTCATTATACCAATCTACAGTTACAAATTTTTTATCTGAATTTAGAATAATTTGATCTTCATTTAAATCACCATCATTATATTTAATTACGCTAGATTTAGTTTCTACCTTTTGTTCAGGTGGTACATTAACTGAAGTCATTTTAGTTAAATCAAGTTCACTTTTGGCATAAATAGCAGAAAGTTCTGGTTTTTTTACAAGTACACTTATTGTTTTTTTGCGTCCATTTACAGTGGCAGTAGATATTAAATTAAAATCTGGTGGAGTATCTGCTGAAGTATTAATTTTTATTTCACTTAGAATATTATATTTATTATTAGTATTGTTATCATAAATTATTACTTCAGATTTACTACCGGACCAACTTTTTGGTGAAGTTTTTATTATATAATCGGCCAAAGTTTCTGCTCCTGATCTTGCTAGAAAATAAGCTTTAATATCATTTTTATTTAGTTCGGCTTGACTAAATTCACTGTAAGATATATTAATTAATACTGCTGCTAAAGTAAGAATTATGAGTATTAATAAAAATGTTGCCACAATAGCAAAACCGCCATTTTTCAGATAGGTATTAAGGTATTTCATTAAAATCCCTACTTTCTGATTTGATTTTTTAAAAATATAAATATTTATTAATAATATATATATTATTACATGTTATATTTCACCAAAGAACAGTAATCTCCTTTATAATTTCCAATATATATTTATTGTTATTAACATAATGAAATTAAAGTAGAATTGAGAATAATTTTAGAATAATTTAAAAAAATTTTTCAAATATAAAGGAATTTGACAATAAATATATAAATTAGTAAGTAAGTGGTAAAATATTATTTTAATAGAATATAAATTATTTATAGGATAGCAAAGAATGTCATTTGTTAATTGGACACCTAAAATGACAGGAGCTATTGGTGTAACCGGCCGAGAGGCCGGTTTTTGTAGTTTTAATAATATTTTCAATAAATTAGTGAGGAGCGAGTAAAATGTTAAAAATAAAAATCAAGAATAAAAAAGAAAATGGATATATATTAGTAACTACCTTAATTGCTATTGTATTTATATCAATAATAGGTGTCTCACTATTAAGAGTAGCTTATTCTGATTATATTAATACCAATTTTTATATTAAGCACCGACAAGCATATTTTGTAGCAAGATCTGGTGCAGAAGCTGTTCAAAAATGGATAGAGAATAAAGATAATGATTCTTCAGTATTAGATGGCAAAACAACAGGAAAAATTGATTTAGGACCTGGTACTTATCAAATTACTGTTCATAAAAATGGTAATATATATACAATAGAATCAATAGGAAAAGTAGATGATGTTGAAAAAAGTGTTGGAGTTGATGTTGAAAAAATCAATAATCCTGGTCTTCAACATACAGTTTTTGCAGATAAAATTTTAGGAGTAGGTAATGTATTTAAGGGTAATAATGATTATACTGATAAAATTTTTGATATAGGAACTAATCTTCCATCTGATAGTCCCGATGTTAATTTACATCAAGAAATTATTGATAATGTTGATGTGGAATATAATATGGGCTATACTTATACTCTACCAGTTTGGCCAGAAGAAGATTTTCAAACCACTTATGATAATTTGATAAATGATACAATTGATTCTTTAGATTATACTGATAATCGAGTAGATTTTGACAAAATAAAAAACAATAATAATGAAATAACAATTAATGTAGATGGAAATGAAGATTTAAATATATATGTTAACGAACTTGATATTAAGGATAATATTGTAGTTAATACTAATGGAGATGGTAATGTAAACATTTATGTAAAAGATAAACTTTCTATTAATTCTCAAGCAGCGATTAATGAAGATGGAGATACTAATGATTTAAATATTTATCATTATAATAAGGATGATAAAATTAAATTATCTGCAAAAAGAACTTTAAATGCTAATCTTTATACACAATCAGATAATATTGATATAACTGGACAAGGTGAATATTATGGAAATATATTTGCTTTTAGTGAAGGTTCAATTAAATTAACAGGTAATGGTAGTGGAAAACAGAGTATAATATATGCACCTAAAAGTACTATTGAATTAACAGGTAATTCAGAGTTTAGTGGAGCAATAGTAGGAAAAGAATTAGATATAAAAGGTAGTGCTATGGTATATGGAGATCCAAGTACAATAACATTACCCGGAGAATATGAGCCGCAAATTTCAGTTACTTGGAGGGATATCTAATGAAAAATATTATAAATAATCAATCAGGTTTTTCATTAGTAGAAGTGTTGGTATCTTTAGTAATAATATCAATTTTAGTTACTGGCTTTTCTATAGCATTTATGAATAGTAATAAATCTTTAAGAATTTCTAAAAACAAAAGTGAAGCATTTTATAGTGCTCAAGAAGATCTAGTTAATTTTATAGGTGATGAATCATATACTGCGCAAGCAGCTAATGTTACATTAGATGAGAGCAACAGTGTTATAGATAAAACTATTACTTTTGAAGATGAAGATATCACTGTAAAGCTAAAAGAAGTTGAAGCCAATGTTTCTTATGAAGGTTTTGATAATCAGACAAAGAATTTGATTATAAAATCATATAGGGTAATTGAGTAAGGAAGAAGGTGGAATAATAATGAACTTTAATTATTTAAGAGACCAAAAGGGATTTACTTTAATAGAATTCCTGTTAACAGTTACAATTTTAAGCATAGTTTTGTTAGTATTTGCTTCCTTTTTTGGTCCCAGGTTTTCATTATATTTACGGGCAAGCGAGGAAGCAAATATTCATTCTGAATTAAATATACTAAATAGAAAAATTCATGATGAATTAGTGAATATAACAGACATAGAACTATTAACAAGTCAACCTGCTTCTTTTCAAGTAGGATATGAATATTATTATATAAATGGTAGTAATAAATTGGTCAAAGTAGATGCTTCCGGAAATGATAAAGTGGTGAATTCTAATTTAGTTTTTAATACTTTTGATTTATCTTTATATAAAAGAAGTGGTGATAATCAAAATTATATAACTATTGAATCGGAAGCAGTATTAAAAAATGCGGATCAAGAAATGGTATTTAATATTTTATTAAATAATATAAATGATAAAGATGAATCAGATCCAAATGTAGATTATGTGGGAATTAAATATCAATAAAAGATCATATTTTATGGCGATATAGTCCCTAATAAGGAGACTTTTTTGTTGTTCACTAAAGTATAATTTATTTGTCTCAAAATATATTCTGATATTTATATATCAAAATATATTTTTCTTTTTTTGTCATGAGTAAAATTGTCTCTTTGACAAAAATATAGTATAATTTTATAATAAAAATGTAAAAAGAAGGGTAATAATTAGGTGTGGATATCTCAAAAAAGAGGGATACTATGAAAAGAGATATCAATTCTAAGCGCATCGGTTCACTAATTGTCTTTGGAGGAATATTTATTCCTATCATCGCTTTTTTTGATTTGGGGTGAAGTTTATGATCCCCAGGCAGATTTATATTATAATGTGCAAAAAAGTAAATTAGTTTTTAGAAAACGAATTGTAAAAGATAAAGATTCAATAAATAATGAAAACTTATCTTCTAAAGAAGAATATCAAGAATATAAAAGATATATTCAAAGAGAAATATCAATACATTTTAAATATATAGCTGCAATAGGTTTGATTATTGTATTTTTAGGAATAGCAGTAATGTTCACAGAAGAATTTGAGAGACTATAATTGGTGATTTGGAAAATATAAATGTATTGACTTTAATAAAAAATTAATATAGAATTAATAGCAGTGCGAAAGTGGCGGAACTGGCAGACGCGCATGGTTCAGGGTCATGTGTCGCAAGACGTAGGGGTTCGAATCCCCTCTTTCGCACCATTTTTTAAAAGCAATGATATTATTGCTGTATTAACTATCTCCTACAAAAATAATAAGTAGGAGATTTTTTTATGCACAATAACAATAATATATAATAAAAAGTCAGGATAAACTTGCAGGTATAAATGAATAATTATTTAATTTAATAAATAGATATAAAATTAAACATTTTTGATCCTAAATAAGGAGGAGGGGTCAAAGGTG
>CAYSHP010000061.1:12186-14790 GCA_964430875.1 uncultured Halanaerobiales bacterium | reverse complement strand
TTTGAAAAAGGTTCAGACTGTAATTATTTAAACAGGCAAAAATTAGATAAAGAGTTCAACCCTAAATTGCCGACCGGCTTTAGGTTTAGGTCCATGGATGAAGAAATAAGTTTTGTCAAAAGATATAATGTAATAAATAAAGCTTTTCATCCCAAAAGCGATTTTATAAAAGAAGTACCTAAATCTTTTGTTAAGATGGCTAATGCTCCGATGTATAGACCAGACCTTGACTTGATTATAGAAGATAAGCACGGCAATTTTGCTTCTTCCTGTGTAATCTGGTTTGATGATGAAAATGAAATCGGTATGTTTGAGCCGGTGGGTACTCATCCTGATTATACAAGAAAAGGCTTAGGGAGAGCATTATTAAAAGAAGGTTTAAGGAGATTAAAGGAAATTGGGGCTAAGATGGCTTATGTTGAATCTTATGGTGATAATAGGTATGCCTTTTACAAATCAGTTGGTTTTAAAGCCTATGATAAAGACTACCCCTGGATCAAAATAATTTAAAGATAATAAAAAAATAAAGGAGATAATTAAATGACAGATATGACCTATATCCAGTTATTAAATAAAACACTTGATTATTATTTTAAAGAAAAATATGAAGAAGGTTTTGAATTCTTAAGTAAAAATAAAGACAAAGTAAAGGGTAATCAAGCTCAATTATATAATTTTCAATATACGCTAGCATGCAAAATAGGTGAAGTTGATAAAGCAATAGAGTTATTAAAAGAAGCGGTCTATGATAAGGGTTTTTGGTATGCCACTGATTACTTAAAAGCCGATGATGACTTAGATCCAATCAGAGATAAAAAAGAGTTTAAAAAGATAGTAAAGGTCTGTAAAAAAAGAGAGGAAGAAGCTAAAGACAAGGCTAAATCTAAACTGAAAGTATATTTGCCAGAAAATAATAAAAAGGATAATAAAAAGCCTCTTTTTATTACCTTACATGGTAATCAAGAAAATATAAAGATAGTTGAAGATTATTGGAAGGCGGTATTAAATCAAGATATAATACTTGCTTTATCACAATCCTCTCAAATAGAGTTTCATGAAGCCTATGTCTGGGATGATGTTGAAGTAGGGGTAAGAGAATTAAAACATCATTTTAATAATATTATTAGTAATTATAATGTTGATTTAGATAATATAATATTAGGAGGCTTTTCAGCTGGAGCAAGAGTAATATTAGAAGCAGTAAATAAAGATATTATAAAACCAAAAGGTATAGTTTTAATGGCGCCCTGGCTGCCTGATATCAAGCAGAACCAAAAATTATTTAAAAAATTAAAAGAAATAGATACAAAAGTATATATTATTTGTGGCAAAGAAGATAAAGACTGTTTAGAATACTGTGAGATATTATCTGATAAATTAGAACAATCTAATGTTGATTATAAATATGAGTTAATTGAAGAATTAGACCATGACTATCCTAAAGATTTTTCAATAAAATTAAAAAAAGCTATAAACTATATTAAGGAGTAGAGCAAGTGAAATATAATTTTCGAAAGATGAATGAGTCATATGCTGATGAAATCGCCTATAAATGGAAGTATAAAGGAAAATATTCTTTTTATAATATGACCGATGACCCTGAAGATTTAGAAGAATTTATAAATCCTAATAACTGGGAAAACAAGTTTACTGTTATAAATGAACACGATGAATTAATAGGTTTTTATTCATACTATTTTCAAGATGAAGTAATGTGGGTTGGTTTTGGGTTAAGACCTGATTTAACCGGGAAAGGTTTAGGAGCAAGTTTTGTAAAAGCAGGTATTGAATATGGTTTATATAACTTCTCTTATTCTAAAGATCATATAATGTTAGCAGTAGCAAAATTTAATAAAAGAGCTATCAAGCTATATAAAAAAATAGGTTTTGAAACTACCAAAGAGTATGATCAAAAGACCAATGGAGGTATATATAGGTTTGTAGCCATGAAAAAAAGATTAAATTTTTATTAACCCTTCAATTTTAAAAAGGATTTTGCTTAAAAACAAGGTATTAAAATATTATGAGGTGTTAAAAATGACTCCTTTAATGGATACATTTCCTGAGTACGAATTAGAGCAAGTATTAATGAGAAAATTAAATAAAGATGATATAGATGATATGCAAATATATCTATCTGATAAAGATGTAAATAAATATCTACCATCTGATGCAGCTATGCAAGATAGAGCCGAAATAAAGGCCATGATTGAAAATGTAAATAAGGGTTTTGCTAATAATAATAAAATCAGATGGGGAATTGTTGACCAAGAAAAACAAAAGGTAATCGGAGACTGCGGTTTTTATAAAATAGATCTCACAAATAGAACAGGAGAAATTAGTTATCGGCTTTCTAAAGATTATTGGAATCAGGGCATAATGTCAAAAGTACTAGATAAGATGCTTTATTATGGTTTTGAAGAAATAGAACTTAATAGGGTCGAAGCATCTGTTATACCTGCAAATAAAGGTTCAATTTATCTTTTAGAGAAAAAAGGTTTTATAAAAGAAGGTGTTTTAAGAGATTCTTTATTGAAAAATGATAAATATTATAATCTGATAGTGTATTCAATTTTAAAAAGGGATTATTTTGAGTAATAATTT
>CAYSHP010000061.1:0-12086 GCA_964430875.1 uncultured Halanaerobiales bacterium | reverse complement strand
TTATAATCTGATAGTGTATTCAATTTTAAAAAGGGATTATTTTGAGTAATAATTTTTCTATTAAAAGATATTTTTTATATGTTCAAAATAAATGACCCTGTTAGCAGGGTTTTTCTTTTGCAAGAATAAAATGTAGACCTTAATATTGAGAAAGGATGAGTTTATTGATAGAGGGCAAAAAAGTAATGATCAGGCAGTTAGAAATTGGTGATGAAGAACTGCTTCATAAATGGAGGAATAATGAAGAAGGTAACCTTTATTGTGGTTTTAAATATGGATTTCTATTAAGTGAAGAAGCCTTTCGTTTAAAAGTAAAAGAGCAAGTAGAAAGTACTGAAGTTTTTCCATCCGAAAAATTATTTATTATTTTAAAAAAAGAAGATCTAAAACCAATCGGAGATATTTCTTATCGGAACTGGGATAAAAGGAATAGAAGTGCTGAATTTGGGATAGAGATTGGAGAAATTAATGAAAGAGGTAAAGGTTTTGGTTTTGATGCTTTGTCTCATTTTATTGAGTTTATGTTTAATCATCTTAACTTAAATAGAATCGAACTTACTACCTTAGCTGATAATGAAAAGTCAATCAAATTATATAAAAAGTTAGGTTTTAAAGAGATTGGCTTAATGCGGGAGAGTAGTTTTGACAGCCGAACTGGTAAATATATAGATGTTATGTATATGGACTTATTAAAAAAAGAATGGAGCCTTTTAGATGCTAACCCTGATACAAGAAGAGTTTGATAAATTTGAAGGAAAGATAAATTCCAAAAAGAGAAATAAAGTGCAAAGGAAACTTTACAAAAAATTACCTAATAACAAAAAAGAATTAATAAAACTATTTGATAATTTAGTTAAAAAAGGTGATGGGCATGTTTTTTGGTTAGTCACGATCTGGTTAAAAAGAAAAAAACTTTATAATAAAGAATATATTCAATACTATGAAAAGTGGTTATATAACGAGATTAAAAGCTGGGGTGCTTGTGATGTGTTTTGTTATCGGGTTTTAAATCCGATGGTAGAAAAATTTCCTGAATTTTATAATTCCAAAGTACTGAAATGGACTGAATCAGAATTGACCTATGTAAGAAGAGCAGCTCCGGTTAGTATGTTAGAATCTAGTAGAAGTTTTAATGTTAATTTTTCCTTTGAAAAAGTTAAAAAAGTTGTAAATATATTAAAAGATGACCAAGAGTATTATGTAAAAAAAGGAGTAGGTTGGCTTTTAAAGTATACATATATAAGTTATCCGGAAAGAACATATCAATATCTTCAAGAAAATGTAGCTGAATTAGACCGGATTATATTTAGATATGCTTTAGAAAAAGCACCTAAAAAAGAAAAAGAAACCCTTATGCAGCTATAAGATTAGAGGTGTTAAGCAGTGAAAATTAAATATAATAATAAAATCAAGAATGTTAAATTTAAGAAAATATTATATAAAAAGTTTAATGAGGCAATAAAGAAACTATTTAGAGAATATGCTGAAGAACTAACCATAGAACTTGATTTTCAAGATTTTGAACAAGAGTTAGCTAATCTACCGGGTAAATACAGTCCACCTGAGGGTGTGTTGTTCCTTGCCTTTTTAGATAATAAGGAAATAGGTTGTATTGCCTTTCGAAAAATCTCAAAAGATACCTGTGAGATGAAAAGATTATTTGTTAAAAAAGCCTATAGAGGATTGGGTATAGGTCGTAAATTAGTTAGTATCTTAATAGAAGAAGCCAAAGATAAAAATTATAAATATATGCGTTTAGACACGATTCCATCTCTTAAAAAAGCCCAAAAATTATATGAATCTTTTGACTTTTATGATATTGAACCGTATGTATATAATCCTACTGAAGGAGCCAGGTTTATGGAATTAGATTTAACAGAATAACATTTAAAGATGAATGGGTGATTATTATGTTTAAATTTAAAATTGACAATCAAATATACTTAAAATTATTTAATAAAAATGAAGCGGATGAGTTATTCAAACTTATTGATTCTAACCGGGAGCACTTAAAAAAGTGGCTGCCCTGGGTTGAAAATGTTAAAGAGCCCTCTGATTCCGAGGATTTTATTAATAAATCTCGTGAGCAGTTTGCAGATAATAACGGTTTTCAGGCCGGTATTTGGTTTAAAAATAAGTTGGTGGGAGTAATTGGTTACCACAATATAGACTGGGACAATAAAAGAACATCAATTGGTTACTGGCTAAGTAAAAAATATGTGGGAGAAGGGATCATAACTAGATGCTGTAAAGCTCTAGTTGATAATGCTTTTGAAAATTATGGATTAAATAAAGTAGAGATTAGTTGTGCAGAGGGTAATGTACGCAGTAGGTCTATTCCAGAACGATTAGGTTTTGTTCAGGAAGGAACTGTTCGGGAAGCTGAATGGCTTTATGATCATTTTGTAACCCATATACAATATGGAATGTTAGCTGAGGAATGGAAAGAACTTTCATAATTTTTAAGGGAGGAATTGTATAAGATGAAAATGCTTGAAAAGAAGTACTTAACTAAAATTGATAAATATTTAAGAGAAAACTGCCGTCTTTTAGAGAAAAGACTATTTGATTACTATTTTAGAGATGGAGAACCTAAAGAAATTGTAGATGCTTTAAAACTTTATCAAAATCAGGATGGGGGTTTTGGACAGGGTCTTGAATCAGATTTTAGAATGCCGGACTCTTCTCCAATGGCTACTTCCATAGGAGTAAGAATCTTAAAAGACTTTGATAGTAGTAAAAAAGCAAAAAGGATGTTAAAACAAGCTGTTAATTATTTTGAATATACTTATAATGAAAAAAGAAAAGGTTGGTATGCTTTATCTAAAAAGGTTAATGATTATCCACATACTCCCTGGTGGCATTATGATAAGGAAAAGGGCATGACTGTTATTGATGAAAACTGGGGAAATCCTTCTGCTGAAATAATAGCATATCTATATAAATATAAATCATATGTGAAAAAGTTGAATGTAGAAGAATTAGTTGATTATGCTATTAAGCAACTTAATGAAAAACAAGAATTTAATTCAGCCAATGAAGTATTTTGTTATATAAAACTATATAGAGAATTACCAGAGGATAAAAAAGAAGAAATCAAAGAAAACTTAAGTGAAGCTATATCACAAGTTGTGGAATATGATGAAGATAAATGGGAAGAATATGTTCCTTTACCACTCCATTTTGTAACAGACCCCACAAAGGAATGTTTTGATATAGATAAAGAGTCATTAAAGAAAAACCTTAATTTTTATATTGATCTTATAAAAGAAAATACAGTAATTAAGCCTCCTTGGGGTAAAAGTTTTTATACTGAAGGCTTAGAACCAGCCTATAACGAATGGAAGGGGGTTTTAACGGTAGAAGCATTAAAGACTTTAGATAATTTTAATAGAATAGAAAGTTAAAGAATAGGATATTTAATAAGATATATTTTAAGGAGTGTCTATTGATGCAAAAAAGTGAGTTTCCAATATTAGAATTTGATCCGACCAAGAAGGCAGTAATTGAACCCAGTGAACATATTGAAAAAATAGATATGCCGGCAAACTGTGTAGTTACATTTTTTCAGGAAGTCATCAGCAAGTTAAAAAAAGAAAACAGATTAGAAAAGCTGGCAGATATAGAAACAGAACTGGGCCATATGCCTGTATATGAACTATATTTAGAAGATACTGATAATGTAACAGTCTTTCATCCCGGCATTGGGGCTCCCCTGGCTGCCGGTATGATTGAAGAGGTTTCTGCTATGGGTGGTAAAAACTTTATTGCCTGTGGGGGAGCAGGTGTTTTAAAAAAAGACATTGCTGTAGGTAATTTAATTATACCCAATGCAGCTGTAAGAGATGAGGGTGTATCTTACCATTATGTTAATCCAAATCGTCGGGAATTAAAGCCTACTAAAAAAGCCTTAAAAAGTATCGAAGAGGCGTTAAGTAATCAAAATATTGATTATGTGTTGGGTAAAACCTGGACTACTTCTTCTTTTTATCGTGAGACCCCTGATAAGGTAAAATTAAGAAGAAAGGAAGGATGTCTAACTGTTGAGATGGAGAGCGCAGCCTTTTTTGCAGTAGCTGAGTTTAGAGGTTTAGAATTTGCTCAGATCCTTTATGGTGGAGATGATGTAAGTGGAGATTTTTGGGATGATAGAAGTTGGGCTAAAAGAAGATCAATTAGAGAAAACATTTTCTGGCTGGCAGTAAAAGCGGTTTTAAATATTTAAAATTAAAAACAGGAGGATATTTTTTATGATCGAGAGAGTAGTAATTCCCCCGTATGATGATTATGATCTTTCAACCTTTGCAATTAATAATGGTATAGTTCAAATCGGACATTTTGGTGGTTATGTAGATGATGAGGGAGAAGTATTAGAAAGTTTCGAAGAACAGTTCGATCAGACCTTAAAAAATTTAGAAAAAAAGCTTAATAAGATAGACTTAACTTTAAATAATGTTCTTAAATTAACTGTAATTCTTAAAAATATAGAAGACTTTAAAGCTATGCATCAAATTTGGAAGAAACATTTTAATGAAGGAAGTTATCCAGTGAGAGCAGTCATCACTTCAGAATTTGTTGAAGATGATATCCTAGTGCAAGTTGAAGGAACTGCTGCATATTAATATCAGCTTGGAAGGGGAGATTTGTCATTAATAGCACAGAATACCATAACTTCAATGAGATATTAATTGAAAACTTAAAAAGTAAAGAAAATGTAATAGCTTTAATTGCGGTGGGATCAATGGCCGAAAAAGAACAAAGGCCTGACAAGTATTCTGACCATGATTTTATCATCATAACTAAAAACGGCTATCAAGAAAAATTAAAACAAAATCTAGAGTGGCTGCCTGATAATGAAAACTTAATATATGATTTTAAAGAATCTAAACTAGCTGTAAAAGCTATATATGAATACGGTCATATTGTGGAATTTATAGTTGCCGATCAAGAAGAATTAAAAGATATTCCTTTAAATACATATAAAATAATGTTTGATAAGTCTAACCTAGATGATCTATTAAAGAAATATGCTAAAAATACAGAAAACAACTCTAAATTGCAAATAAGTAATGAAAGATTAATTGGTCAAATTATCTTTGATTTAAAGATCGGTATAGATCGGTATTTAAGAGGAGAGCACTTAAGTGCTTTTAAAAAGATAAAGTGTTTATGTGTAGAAAGATTACTGATCTTAATTCAAAAAAATATTAATACAAAAATAGATAAAACATATGATAACTTAGATCCTTTTAGGCGAGTAGAATTACTTTATCCCACTTTTGGTAAAAAGATTGAAAATGTAATTGAAAGTTCAATATATGAAGTTTCACTGACCATCTTATTCTTTTTAAAAAATGAATTTAATATTAAATTAGATGATGATCAAAAAGAAGCAGTTAAATTAATAATCAATTATATAAATGATAATAAGGATAAATTAGGAGCTAAATAAGGAGGCTTCAATAATTTATGACTGAATATCCTAAACCACTTAAAAAAGGAGATTCCATTGGAGTTACAGCTCCTTCTAGTGGAGCCCCCGGTGTTTTTTCTCATAAACTAGATAATGCCATTAAAAAATTTAAAGAATTGGGTTATGAAGTAATTGAAACTGAATCTGTGAGAATAAATAATGACAAATTAGTAAGTGCTCCCCCACGGGTAAGAGCTAATGAATTTGCAGAATTATACTTAAATGAAAAGGTAAAAGCGATTATCCCTCCCTGGGGTGGAGAGTTTTTAATGGAGATCTTACCATACATAGATTTTAAGAAATTAAGAGAAGTTAAGCCCAAATGGGTACTGGGTTTTTCTGATATTAGCACCTTATTATTTACTCTCACCTTAAATTTAAATATAGCAACTGCTCATGGACCCAACTTCTTAGACTTTGGCAATAATCCAGTTGATGATTCTGTATTAGAAGTTTTAAAGATATTAAAAAAAGAAAAGGGTACTTCTTTTCTACAGGAAAGTTTAGAATACTATCAAAAAGATTGGTCTGAAGTTACTGAAGACACTTTCCCACCCTATAACTTAACAGAAGAAGTGGATTGGAAAGTATTAGGTGAAGAAGATGAAGCTAACTTTAGTGGTCGTTTAATTGGAGGTAACCTTGATGTGATTTGTAAACTGATTGGGACTCCCTATGATAAGGTAAAGGAATTTATTAATAAATATCAAGATGACGGTATTATTTGGTACTTTGAAAACTGTGAAATGGATTCGACTGATGTGAGAAGAACCTTATGGCAGATGAAGATGAACGGTTGGTTTGAAAACTGTAATGGTCTTTTATACGGACGTGTGGCTGGTTATGAGACTCTTAAAGGATATACCTACGTTAATGCTTTAACTCCATTAAAAGAGGAGCTTAATATACCAATAATCTATGATGTTGATTTAGGACATAAACCACCTCAATTAACATTTATTAATGGAGCATATGCAGAGATTGATATAACCAAAGAAAATGAAAAAGTTTTACAAAAATTAATATAATAAGTGAGGGTCCAGTATATGTTTAGACATGTTATTTGGGATTTTGATGGTACCTTGTTTAATACCTATCCCGGTGTAGCACATACCTTTTTAAAAATATTAAAAGAACAGCATGGTAAAGAGTTTAAATATGAAGATGTTTTAAAGTGGAGCAAATATTCTTTAAAATTATGTGCAGAAAATTTATCCGAAGATATAAATACAGACCAAACAGCCCTTATTGAAGCTTTTCATGAAGAATATATGAGTAATGGAGCCCCAATTGAAGAACCACCTTTTGCGGGGGCAAAAGAGATGTGTGAATTAGTTGATGAACAGGGCGGTTTAAATTTATTAGTTACCCACCGGGGTGGTATGACTTTAAGAAGGTTATTAGAAAAATATAATATGAAAAAACATTTTAAAGAATTAATTTCTAGAGATGAGGATTTTCCACGCAAACCCGATCCAGCTGCTTTTTTATACTTGATAGATAAATATAATTTAGATAAAGAAAATATTTTAGCAATCGGTGATAGAGAACTTGATGTTAAGGCAGCTCATAATGCAGGTATTACAGCCTGTTACTTTTCACCGAATGGTGAGAAGTATGAAGAAAGTGATTACAATATAGATTACTTGGGAAAGCTTGAATCTATATTAACTAAATAATGAGTATTGTAAGATGTTTAAATATATAAAAAATAGTTAATTAAAAATAAGGTAAGAGATGAATTTGATTTTCCTATAGAATCATTACTTAGATTCAAAAATATTTTTAGTTTGATAGACTAAGATAGTTAAATTTGATAAAATATTCACATAAAACTTAATGTTATCTTGTTTTTATATTAAAATCAGTGAGGAGATTTTAGTGAAAGAAATTGAACTCGAAAAAAAGTTAGTGGAATTGTTAGGCAAACAAAAATTATTTCAATGGGATAATTATGCGTTAGATAAAGATAGAAATTTAAACAAAATAGATGAAGAAATATACAATCTTTTAAAAAACAATTATACTCAAAATTATTTTCAAGGACGCAAAAAAGAGCTTTTTGAACGTCTATATTTTAAATTGATAATAGAAAATGATCCGGAAATTTCTAAGTTAAAAAACAAACTGGATAATAATGATAATTATAATAAGCAATTAGATAAAGTTGAAGCTGATTATCAAGTAAAAATTGCTAAAAGAAAAAGAGAAGATATTATTAAATTAATGAAATTAAGAAATTCTAAAGCAATAAATTTGGGTTTTGAATCATATCCGAATTTATGTTTTTATTGTGAGGAAGTAGATAAAAGTTCTGTTATTAAAATAGTAAAAAAATATTTAGAAGATAATATTGATAAAGCTAATAATTTAATAAAAAAATATGGACTTAACTGGGAGAATTGGTTTATTAAATTAAGAAGTTTAGGTAATATTGATAAGACTGAACCATCTTATTACTTTGATTGTCTTTTAAATAAGCTCGGTTTAAAAATTAATAAAGATAATATTAATTTCAAATTCAAAGAAGATGGCATTTCAGGCATGACCTTTAATATATCAATTTCCGATGAGATAAGGATATTAGCCAAACCGATAACATCACCTATGACCTGCCGAGTGTTTTTCCATGAATGCGGTCATGCTATAAATTATATTACCTCTCAAGGCAAAGGGCTTTATAACATATATACACCTTTACATGATGAAGCTATTGCCATAATATTTGAAAATATTGGGATAAAAATATGTATGAATAAAAGAGAAGAAAAGATTGCTGAAGATGTAAAGTTTTTAGAGGCCATTCGCTGTAGTATTAGTTTCTTATTTGAAATGGAGCTTTGGGAAACTCCTAATAAGGCAGAAGAACTTTTTAAAAAATATCAATCCTTACTTAAGATGAAAACAAAAAAGAAGGAGATGTGGACTCTTGATTCATTTAGATATATTGATTCCATTTATATTCAAAATTATGTATTGGGAGAAATATATGCAAATAAAATAATAAATAGATTAAAAAATGAACATGGTGACAATTACGAGCAATGGGGAGAAAAAATTTATCAATTTTTCTTAAAAGATGCTATGAAGAATAAATTCAAGGAGAAGTATAACAGGTTTATTTCAAATTAAAACTAATATAATAATTAAAATACTATATTTTCAGGAGGAGATTTTAATTAATAATAAACATAATAAAATCATTATAGTATTAATAATAATGGCTGTATTATTTTTACAAAGCAGTAATATAAAAGCAGTTAAGCAAGCTGAAATTACTACTATGATTGAAAAACATATGGATGATGTTGCAATACCAGGGATAGCAGTGGTCATTATTAGTAATAATCAAAAACTTTATTTAGATACAAAAGGGGTTAATGGTCAAGGTGAAGAACTTTCTAATAATAGTCCAATGTTTATTGGGTCTGTTTCTAAATCTTTAACAGCTTTAGCTGTTATGCAGTTAGTAGAGGATGGTACGATACAATTAGATGAACCCGTTAAAAAATATATTTCATATTTTAAAGTAGCAGAGCCGCAACTAACTGAAAATATTAGAGTAAGAGATCTATTAAACCAAACAACCGGTTTATCTCGCACTAAAAGTATTCCTAGCTCAGATTATGATTATACAATAAAAGAAAGAGTGCAAGCCTTAGCCAATATGGAAGCAGTTAGTTCCAGGGGAACTGAATTTAACTATCTTAATGATAACTATAATATCTTGGGTCTTTTAATCGAAGAAGTTAGTGGTCTGTCTTATGCAGAGTACATGAAAGATAATGTTTTTAAGCCAATTGGTATGGATTCTACCACTGCTGATATAGAGGATATTAGAGATAAAAATGTACATGGACATACAAATATTTTCGGATTTTCTAATAGTATAAAGCAAGCTGTGCCTCGTTATGATATTCCTTCCGGCTATATTTTATCTAATCTAGAAGATATGTACAGCTATTTAGAATTTTTAATTGAGCCTGATGATAGCATATTAACAAAAGAATCTATAAAAATAATGCGTACTGCTGCTTCTTATAGTAACTACGGTATGGGCTGGCGTATGGAAAATATTAATGGTGCTCAAGTCGTAGAACATAGTGGAGCAGTACCAGGCTTTAGTTCACATCTGGCAGTTATTCCTGCCACAAATAGTGGTTATCTATATATTATGAACAAAAATCACCTTATACATAACTTTGTCAATGTATATAACAGATTAAACGGTAATATGCTGCAGGTAGCCATGGGAGAGAATTCTTTTAATTACTTTCCTTCTATTTGGGTTATCAGAATATTTTCTTTAGTATTACTGATATTAACTGCCAAAGATTTATGGAATACTAAAAAACTATTATCTGTCAAAAATTATAAAAAAGAATGGATTAAAGAAGGAATTAAGTCATTAGTCTTAATCCTATTTTTAACTTTTGGATTGTCATATATTTTAAAAAATTTACTCGGATTAGCAGTCGATATTAGAGTTATGTTTGCATATGTGCCGGACTATACTTCACTTTTAGTTGTTGATATTTTGGTACAGGTTATTAGATTAATAATTTCATTAGTAAATATATTTAAAAGTGAAGAAAAATCAGCTATCTTAAATTAATAATTAGAGGATATTTTATATGACTAAAAAAAAAGCTAACATACTTTATGATATTAACGAACACATTATTGAAATCTATGATCAAGTTGAAGATGAAACCTATGATATTGAATTTATCTTAGATTATATCAAAGATAAAAAGATCAATAGAATATTAGAGCCTTTTTGTGGCCATGGACGAATCTTAATTCCTTTAGCCGAGTCAGGGTATGAAGTTTGTGGTATGGATTTATCCAATAATATGATTATAAGCTTAAAAAAGAAAGTAAATAGATTGAATAAAGACATACAAGAAAAAGTTGACATTATTCAAGCTGATATTCTAAATAATAAGTGGCCTAAAAATTTTGATCTAATAATTTTAGCCTGCAACTGTCTTTATGAATTAGCCACACCAGAACAGCAGGCTAAAATAATTCAAAATGCTTATGATTCTTTAAATGAAGGTGGTTTCATTTTTATAGATAATGATAATATGGAAGGAAAATTAGATAAATCCTGGTCTGAAATAGGCAAAGAGAAAAAGATCTTTCCAAATGGAACCTGTCATCATGCGATTGAATTTAAGGGTTCATATAAAACTAGCTATGTAGATCAAGCAAAAAAGATTTGGCGGGCTGAAAGAAAAGTAGAAATCATCTATCCGGATGGTCGAAAAGAGGTTAAGAGATTAAACCAACGAAAACATCCGGTTTCAGCTGATGAAGTAAAACAGTGGTTAACCGAAAACAACTTTAAAATTATTGAAATATATTCAGATCTTGAACAGAATAAGGAATTTTTTAAAGGTGCTAAAAGAGCTACCTTTATAGCTAAAAAAGAGAAAAGGTGAGGTAAGTGGATAAAAAGATAAATAATATAATTAATAACACCTATTTTATCGGTGGTTCTCCCTGTAGTGGAAAGAGTACTACTGCAGAGATATTAAGTAATAAATATGATTTAAAGTACTATAAGATCGATGACTATGAGTTTGCACATCTTGAAAGGGCTGAAAAAGAGAAACACCCCACCATGTCTAAATATAAACAGATGAACTGGGATGAAATTTGGATGCGTGATCCCAAACTGCAAGCAAACGAAGAGTTTCAATTTTATCGGGAAAGATTTGAATTTGTTTTAGATGGATTAAAAAAATATAATGAGAATGATAAAATAATTACCGAAGGAGCAGCCCTCTTGCCAGAACTATTAAATGAATTAAATATAGATAAAAACAGAATATCATATATGATTCCTGAAAAAGAATTTCAGATTAAACATTATACAAAAAGAACTTTTAAAGATCATATTTTAAAAGAATGTTCGCAACCTAAAAAAGCATTTGAAAATTGGATGGAAAGAGACCATATATTTGCCCAAAAGGTAAAAGGACAGGCAAAAAAATTTGGTTATGATTTATTAGAAATCGATGGAAGTAATACCATTGAAAGCAATCTTAATATAATTGAAAATCATTTTAATCTTACAAAATAATTTGGAGTGGTAATTTATGATTTTAGACATAATAAAGCAACGAAAAAGTGTACGAAAATTCTCTGATAAAGAACTTTCTGAGCAAAAGATTAATTATATCTTAGAAGCGGGCCGTTTATCTCTCTCTGGGGGCAATGAACAGCCCTGGAAGTTTGGAGTTGTCAAAGATAAAAGTTTAATCAAAAAAACAGCAAAGATAGCCTATAATCAAAAATGGATTGAAAGTGCCGAATTATTAATTGTCTTATGTACCAGGATTGTTAATGACCGAGAAGGCGGGCGAGATATTCAGATTAGTAGATTTCCTGAACTTAAAGAAAAAATAAAGAATTTAGATAAGGAAATGTATTCCAAATTGAATTTAGAAGAACACCAAACTAAAATACCCGGAACTCACATGGTTTTAGCAGCCACAGAACAGGGGATAGGTTCTACCTGGATTTCATATTTTAAGGTAGAAGAATTATCTGATTTATTAGGCTTACCGGAAAATTATCTGCCGTCTGAAATAATTGCTTTTGT
>CAYSHP010000060.1:0-15240 GCA_964430875.1 uncultured Halanaerobiales bacterium | reverse complement strand
TCTATTTAAAAAAATATTTTTAAGGAATAAGCCCTTTTTATGGGGCTTATTTTTTTATTATAAATAAAAAAACAGTCCCCTCTAGAAAAAAAGAGGGGGCTGTTAATATATATAAATGAAAATATAATATCTAAAAGTTTATCTATAAATTATTGGAGATGTTTTGAAACTAATTCAGCCATTTTATCTGATTCTCTTATTTTTCTTAAACATTCATTAAGAGTTTCCATTAATTAAGTATTACCTTCATTTACTGCTAAGCAGTAATTTTAACCGGTAAAAATAACTCCTATGATCTTAACAGGTTTCATTGCTGCATATCTTTGTGCTACAACTTTATCTAAAACAACTACGTCAACATTACTATTTACTAGTTCACTTACACAAAGTACAAAGGTATTATATCTTTGAATATCTCCGTTTAAAATAACTTTATCTTTTAAGTTTTCGGTTATCCAAAGGTCATCGGTTGTTTCTGTTTGTAAACTTCTCTCATGATCACCATATAAAACACTGATGTTCATTTCTGAATCTACTTGTACTATAATAATTTGTTTAATTGAATAATAAAAATTACTGAAATCTACAGTTTGTTCTCTCTGCTCTGTAATAGTCATACCAGCAGCTACAATATCAATATTGCAAGTTTTTAAGGCCGGAATTAAAGAATTATAAGTAATGACTTGAAACTCTACTTCAAAGCCCATTTCTTTAAAAATTGGCTTTATTAAATCAATGTAAAAACCAACAATTTCTCCATCTTCAACATATTCAAAAGCTGAATATCCTGCACATGTAACTACAGTATAAGTCTAAGCTAAGCCAAAAGTACTTCAGGAAAATGTAAATGTTTAAATGGTTAATAAGAGCTTTTTAAATTTACCCTAAAAAATTTGTTAGAAATCTATCATAAAAATCAAAATATAATGAGTGAGATTTTTAATAAATCTCACTCATGTCATCAATTTTTAGATTTCAAATAATTAATACCAGGATAAATCTGCATCATCCGGAGCATTTTCTGAAATATAATCTGCAACTATAGGTACAAATTGAGCATAAGTAATTTCATTTCCTGTTGAAATGTATACTTGTGGTTTTAATTCAACTTTTGGGCTGTCTGGACTTGCCCCAATCCAACAGTGCGGTTCATATAATCCATATTCAATTGGTATATCAGGGTTTGGATCTTCAGCTTTTTCTAAAAATTCTTGTAATAAAATAACAGCTTTATCCAGATAAAAGGTATCCATAGTCCCGGTAGTAATATATAACTCACCATTGATTTTCGGACCTAATTCTTGCCAGTTTTCTTTTAAGATATGAACTAAGTCATATTTTTTCCAAGCTTCTGCCACATCCTTATTAATTTCACCGGTGACTGGATTCCAGATGTTTTGTGGATATCCATTAGAACCAACCGGACTATAGACTGCTTCCCAGATTGACCACTGCCCGCCTGATCTGTTGTTTGGTCCAACTACATTTTCATAATGATTTTCTTGACGCATTGTAAAAGAAATATTACCATCATCTCTCACTACATCAGGTCTTTCTATTGATACTCCCCATTCACCTTCTGCTTGATGATTACTGCCCCAACTAGCTGCCATTGAATAAGCATTTTCATCTTCATATATATTTACAATTTGATAATGATGGAAATCAATTGCATCAGGACACCAAGACCATGTACCTCCAAAAAAGTCTGGATATAAGACTTTTGTAGCCATTGCTTCCCAACCACCGGTAGAACCTCCTGCTACTGCACGAGCCCAAGGTTTTGCAATAACACGATAATTATCTTCAATATATGGGATCAATTCTTCCCTTATAGCATCTCCGTAAGGTCCTACATTAGTGGAGTTAACAGAATAAGAAGTATCATAGTAGGGATTAGCGTCTCTAATATTAACAACTATCATTCTAGGAGCATCGTCTGACATCCAGAATTCATAAAAATCATTTCCTTCTTCAAAACCCATTGGAGCTCTACCACCAGGGTAATGCCCTAAATGATAAATAACGGGATAGTTAATATCAGTATTTTCATTATATCCTTTTGGTAATAAAATATTTGCTCCGATATACATATCATGCCCCCAAAATTCAGAAACAATTTCACTTTTAATTTTAGGGTATTTAACATAATCAGTATCATCAAAGTTACCTTGTTGTAATACTTCGCCTTCTTCTAAAGGGTGACCGGGTTTAATTATATGGGATAATTCTAACTTTATAGTACCATTTTTGGTTGGATCTAAATAAATATTTTTAACTTGACTATATAAATTGCCAGGTGCTCTAAATACAGTTTGTCCTGCACCAGAGTTCAAATGCATTTTTACGTTATGGCCATCACTACGTTCAAAAGTGGTGTAAATATTCATGAAAGCTTGAATATAGTAACCATTTTCTTTAAGTTCCTTAAAATTTTCTAAAGGCCAACTAGTTACCTCAACATCCTGATCATTAATTATAAAACCTTCACCAACTTTTAGATCTTCAACATCTTTTGCCCAGATGGGTTCTCCAGCAATATCAACATTATTTCTGGGTTCAACCCTGCCATTATTAGATATTATCACAAAGATTCTACCATCAAGTGGTGTCTCAAAACCTAAATTCTCTAATTCCTCAACTGCTTCTTGAGTTAACGATATTTCAAAATTTATATTGTCATTTTGTGCTAAAACAATTTTGGGAATGAATAAAACAAAAATCAAGAAAAAAGCTAAAATTAAACATAATTTGAATTTCATTTTTTTAAACCCTCCTTAAAAATTAAAGCCTAAACTTTGTTAATAATTATTAACAAAGCACCGAATAATACAAGTCACATCAATTAGATTACGAAAGAATACTGACTTAAAAATGTTAATATATTAATTATTTTTTAGAGGAAAGAAGGTTTTGATTATTAAATAGTTTAGAGTTATTTTTTTACTTTCGCCTCATTCTTAGATTTGTTGAGTTTTCTATAACATATTAATTCAGTATAGTTTTTTTAAATTAGTACATTTTTTAATATATTTTATATTTCTTTATAATAAAGTAAACACCTGCTTTTACAAAATATTATGAATATAAACATCTTTATAGCTTAATATTTAATTTTTATAGACAATACTTCGAGGGAAATTTCTAACTTTGTATCTATATAATTAAAATATAAAAACTAAAGTTTTAGGAAGGGAAAAATACTATAAATTGAATTAAGTGATTACCCTTTGAGAAATTAAAATTATTTTTCAAAGGAGAAAAAGGGTAGTTGAATTTATTTGATGGATAGGGCTATATATATTATGATTACTGATATAATGGATAAAGAGAATAGTCCATATCCTACAGCTAGGCCTAAGCCAGCAACCCCCCATAAACAAGCAGCCGTAGTTAGACCCTCTATTTTATCTTCATTTTTTAAAATTGTACCAGCTCCTAAAAAGCCTATACCACTTATTACCTGAGCGCCCAAACGAGCAGGATCAGCACCATTAGTAATTCCTATCTCACTATTAGATATTTTAAGTGAAATTATCATAACAAGACAAGATATTACTCCTACAATCATATTAGTTTTTATTCCAGCCGGTTTATTTCTCTTTTGTCGATTATAACCAATTAAGATTGCTATTATACTTATTAAAAAAAGTTTAATTACATCTAACCAGATTATATTCATAATTAAATACCTCCCTCTAAGATTATACTTATTAAATTAACTGAAAAGCCTAAAATTACCTTTTTAATAGTGACTCAGTATTAAAAAATTATTTAAAGTTATAATAATAAAGGAAGATTATATATTAATAATTGTATCGGTAAGGTATATAAATAAAAATTATTTGGAAGGAAAAATATATATTTTCTTTAATGTATTAAAGTGATTGGAAATAGAGTGGCAAACAAAACAACATAAGAATTTATAAAATCAATTATAATAGGGGGAATAACAATTGAAAAAGTTAAATATTTTAATATTCATTTTAGTTTTCATTTTAGTTTTTCCATCTTTTGCAGTAGCAAATGATAGTTTGATTAAAGCCGTTAAAGACGGTAATTCTCAAAAAGTTAAAGAATTAGTTAATTCAGGAGTTGATATCAATTACCAAGACAATAAAGGTAAGACTCCTTTAATACATGCAGCTGAAGAGGGTAAACTAGAAATTGCTAAAATTTTGTTAAATAATGGTGCTAAAGTAGATGTCACTACTATTAATTATGAAAATACGGCTTTAATGTTTGCTTCAGCTATGGGCAATTATAAAGTAACAAAATTATTACTTAAAAATGGGGCCACAGTGGATAAAAAATCACGTGATGGTTTAACTGCTTTAATGGTAGCGGCAGTTAGAGGACATAGTAACATAGTTGAGCTATTAATTGAGAGGGGTGCCAATATAGATGTTAAAAATAATAAAGAAGTAACTCCTCTAATTTATGCTACTTTTGAAGGGAATAATAATATTATAAAATTGTTAGTGAATGAAGGGGCAGACATAAATAGTAAAGATAATAATGGAATTACTCCCTTAATGGCTGCTTCTATGAAAGGTAATCTTAAAGCAGTTAATTTTTTACTTAGTAATGGGGCCAAGATAGATAGTTATGATTATTCAAAAGAAACTGCCTTATTTAAAGCAGCCAAAGAAGGCTATCCCAAGATTGTAGAAAAATTAATCCAAGCAGGTGCAAAAACTAATATGAAAAATAGTAAAGGTAATACACCCTTAAGAATAGCCGAATTAAATAAAAATAAAGAAGTGATTGAAATATTAAAAAAGCAAAATAATAGTAAATAGCTGTTTAAAATTATAGATTTAAAAAGAGTTAACAATCTACTTAATAGACTGCCACATTAATTTTATTTATATCTATGGTATTTTATGACCATAGATTTTTTTTATTTTAAAATGATAGTATATTATACTTTGATAAAAACAAAGGAAGAGAAGCATTAAAGAGTTCATCTTCTTTAATAGGAATTATTTCCATTTAATATAAATGGTAATATTTTCGAAGAAAATAGTAAGGAAAAATAAGTGATATTTTATTGTTTTTATAAAAAAATAATTTCAGATATTTTTATATAATGTAGTCTGCGGAGGAATAAAAAAGATGGACAAACTATCGTTAGAAGAATTGGTAAATAAAAGGTTTATTAAATTTACGGTAATACTATTTGTAATGTTTATTACAATTACTATTTCTGCTTTTTATGTTTTTCATTTTTATATATATGAAAGAGAATTAAAAGATGTAGAAAACGATATAAATAATTTTTTTACTGATTTTAATAATGAAATATATTACTTTGAAGAATCCTACCAAATGATAGCCGAAAAGCAATTGCGAGATATATATGAAATTTATTTAAATGATCCCAATCCTGATTTAACTTCCATTAAAAACAAAATAGCGAAAGAGTTTTCAAATGTAGATATTATAGGACCTTCTTTAAATCAAACCCATTACTATATTATTAACCAACAAGGTTTAGTAATAGATACTAATTACCAAAGAGATATGGGCTTAAATTTATCTATGTTTACTGAATTTTGGAGTAAATTAGAGAATCTAAAGCCTGGTGAAATGTTTTTACCTTCAATTGATGATGAAACTAGGACCGGTAAATTAAGACTGTATTCCTATATTAAATTACCGGATGGTAAAATTTATGAAATAGGTCTTAATTTTAAAAACATTGAAGAATATATATTGAATTCATTAAGAAGAATCGTATCTAATACTAATACAAACTTTATTTTAATAAGTTCTGATTTTAAACCTTTTTTTAATACAAATTATTCAGTTACAGAAAAAGATAAGTTTTTTTTCGAACAATCTTTAAATCAAAACTCAGTTATAAAAGAATCTTCTGGCTTTTTAAAAAACACATATTATAAAGGTTGGCAGTCTAATAATTCCTCTTATAATAACAGATTTATAAAAATTATTGTAAATCATCGCACTTTAAAGATATTACTTATCTCATTAATATTATTTTTTCTTTTAAATTTATCATTTTTCTATTTTTTCCGACGTGATTTAAAAGACGTAATAAAAGAGATTTCTAATCCTGTCATTACATTATCAAAAACAATGAGTTCTTTTGATACTGACCAAGTAATTAAAGAAAAAGAACTAGGTTTACCCAAATCTAAAATTAAAGAGATAGATAGAATAAATGAAAGCTACTTAAATATGGTTGATGAGATTAAGGCAAGTTATGAACAGTTAGCAGCATATAATGAAAAATTAATGGCAATGAATGATGAATTAGAAGAATCCTATCAAGAACTAGAAGAACAAAACAATAGGTTTAATAAATTAATCAATCTTATTACTCACCACCACAGTGAAAACAGGGACAATGATATATTTTTAAGTAATTTATTAAATACTGCTGTAGAAATAATTCCGGAAGCAGACTATGGAAGTGTATATACTTATGAGAATAATAAAGTTAACTATATTGATGCAATTGGTTTTGATTTAGAAAAACTGCAAAATATGGATTTACCTGCTGAAAATTTTCACAAATCAAATGAAACAATTGAAAGTGTCAATGACTTCAAAGAATTAAATAATAAAATGTCAAAGAAAAAAGAGATTAAACAATTAGAGAGTACTTTAGATATGATAAAAGAAACTATATTTTGTGATTTAACAGTAAAAGGAGAAAAGAGAGCCGGAATTAGTTTAGATATTGCAAGTGTTAGTGATGAAAACTTTACGGAAAGTTCTAAAAAGGTGTTTGAAGCCTTTCAAAATGTAGCTACATCTTTTTTTGAACTGAAGGAATATAATAAATTACAGGGACAATTTACAAAAGAACTAATTAGTTCTATAATTCGTTTGTTGGAGATGCATGATCAGTATACTAGAGGTCATTCTGAAAATGTGGCTAAGACCTCTGCTGAAATTGCAGAGCAGATGGGCTTAAGTAAAGATGAGATAAAAGATGTCTATTGGGCAGGTATGGTACATGATATAGGTAAGTTAATTGTTCCGCTTAAAATATTGAATAAAGATGGTCTTCTCTCTGAAAACGAGTATGAATTAGTAAAAAACCATCCTTACTGGGGTTATAAAGCATTAAATGATTCTGAAGCTCTCAAACCTATTGCCAAGTATGTACTATATCATCATGAAAGGTGGGATGGTAAAGGTTATCCAGAAGGTATAAAAGAAGATGAGATACCTATTATTTCACAAATACTATCTGTAACTGATGCCTGGGATGCTATGACTTCTAATAGATCTTATAGAGCTCCTTTGAGTAAAGAAGAGGCTTTTAAAGAACTCAAAAAGAATAAAGGAACACAATTTTCTCCGCGAGTTGTAGAAGTGTTTATTAAAATGAAGAAAGATGAAATAAATTTTAATTTAGAAAATTAACTTAATTATGATAATAAAAATAAAGAGGAAGAACTACCATGCAAAAGTCAATTAAAAATATAATATTTAAAAATTATCCTCAAAAAAAGATAAATAATTTCAAAAAAGAAATTATAAAAACAAACTATATACGTGCAAGGATTTTTTCATATATATTATTAATAATTTCTGTAATGTTATATATTATTGCATTGTTTGAAAATGACTTAGTATTAATTAAAGATCTTAATTTTTACTTCATGTTTTTTTCTGTAATAATTGCTGTTTTATTTTCATTTAAAAAACCTATAGATGAGAATTATACAAAATACCATTCGTTTATTATTTACTCTATGGTAATTATTGTAATAATCTGGAGTTCTGTTCTTTTGGCTTTAGTACCCAACAGGTATGAATTATTTGGTACTTACTCTATAGTTATTTTAACTATATCTTCAGTACTATACTTCAAATGGTACACCACCTTAATATTTTATTTAAGCAGTTTGCTATTTATATCTATTAATATTTATCCTTTTTTAAATCCACCGATTTTACCTAAATTAACTGTTATTGTCTTTTTAACTCTCTTTGCCTGGATAATTTCAAGATTATTATATTTTAAAAATCTGGAGAACTTTATTATAAAAAATAAACTTAAAAAACAAAAAGAAAATATTGAAAAAAAAGTATTAAAAAAATCAAAACAGCTAAAAAAATATGAAAATAAACAGATTGAAGAAATTGTATATTCAATAACAAAGCTTTTGGAAGAACATGACCCTTACACTGTTGGACATTCAGCCAATGTAGCAGCTTTAGCCGAAAATTTGGTTGAAAAAATGGATTTAAGCAGTGAAGATATGAGAGATACATATTGGGCCGGTATGGTGCATGATATAGGTAAGTTGTTGATTCCAATCGAGATAATAAATAAAAAAAGCAGATTAAGTGAAGATGATTATGAGGTAATCAAAAATCATCCGTATTGGGGATATAAAGCCTTAAATGAATCAAATAGTCTAAAACATATTGCACAATATGTACTATATCATCATGAGAGATGGGACGGAAAAGGATATCCAAAAGGGTTACAAGGCAAAGAAATCCCTATAATATCACAAGTGATTGCAATTGCTGATACCTGGGATGCAATGCGGTCTAATAGGTCTTACAGGGATGCTCTAAGCTATCAGAAAGCCATTGGAGAATTAAAAAATAATAAGGGAAAGCAATTTAATCCCTATCTTGTTAATGAATTTTTGAATATTATTGAAAATAATTAAAAAAAGTTTTAATTAATATTTTGAATAAGAATGATATTAAAAAATTTGTATTTACATAAAAAATCCCTGTATAAAATTTAATACAGGGATTTTTGCTATGTGTGCTTCGTAAACTACATTAATAGTAGGTGTAAGTCCTACCTGTGTTTTATTATGTGATATGGTTGAGATATTGTGGCACTCACAGACGAAATGGGTGAGCGAGCGGATGATTTTGTAGTATTGACCAAGTCAAAGAGAAAGGCTAAAAGAGCGTTAGAAGTAATCGAAGAAATCGTAAGGAATAAGCTTAAGCTAAGGCTGCATCCTGAGAAAACTAAGATAACTAACTTTGGAGAAGGGTTTGTATTTTTAGGATTTGAATTTGTGGCCTGGAGATACAAGAGACCGAAAAAGAGTGCCTTAGATAAATTCAAGGACAAGATAAGAGAGGTGACCAAAAGTCAACAAACCTAGGATGTTGACAAGATAATCAAATGGTTAAATAAGAAAATCTGGGGTTGGGGCAACTACTACGATCATGGAAATGTTAAAACCCTCTTTGTTAAGTTAGACAGATGGATAAGAACGCGTACTAGATCATATATGGAGAAAAAGAAAGCCGTTAAAAATTAAAACAAAAGAATCCCCACTTCTGAATTACAGAAGAAGGGATTAGTTTCACTACTTACTATATTGTCCTGAAAGGAGTAAAATTTACACCTATGGTGATATAGGGATAATAGCTTACTCCTTGAGATGGGCAACGGGAGCAGTAAACTGTATACGAAAGAACCGTACGTGACGTGCAGTTTGACGAGGGTTTCCAGCTGAAAAGCTGGTCCCCCTCTATATAAAGTTATATATTTCACATATTTATTGAAAAAGTATAGTTAGACAGTTACTAAACTCTTATTATAGTACGCTTTTTTATAAATTTCTTTCAGATCTTCTACAGTAGGTTCTTCTGGATTTGTTAAACTACAAGGATCTTCTAAAGCATTTTTTGACATTCTGTCTAATATTTCTTCAAAATCTTGGTCATCATAATCTAACCAATCTATATCTTTAAATGAAGAGGGAATACCTACTTCTTCATTAAGATCACTAATTGCATCAGCTAGACTATCAATACCTAAGAAGTCTTCTATATAAGTAAACTTATCTTTAGCTGCTTCATAGTTATATTCAATAACATAGGGAAGTAAGATTGCATTAGCTAATCCGTGTGTGATGTGAAGTTCTCCCCCAATTTTATGAGCTAGACTGTGAATGATGCCCAGTGATGAGTTTGAAAAGGCCATACCTGCCATAGTAGAAGCATTATGCATTTTCTCTCTAGCTTCCATATCATCTCCGTTTTGAACTGCCTTAGGTAGATATTTAAAAACAAGATCTATTGCTCTTACTGCATATGGGTCAGTATAGTCACTAGCATTTGTTGAAACTAATGATTCAACAGCATGTGCCATAACATCCATTCCGGTATTAGCAGTAATATGAGAAGGCATAGTAGCCGGAATTTGCGGATCTACAATTGCTACATCAGGGATAATTTCTGGTGAAACAATTGGATATTTAATTTTCTTTTCAGTATCAGTGATTACTGAAAAAGCAGTAATTTCAGAAGCTGTTCCACTAGTAGAAGGGATAGCAATGAACTTTGCCTTATTCCTTAGTTCTGGAATAGATCCTACCTCGATAATATCTTCAAAATCTAATTCAGGATGTTCATAAAAAGCCCACATGATTTTAGCGGCATCTAAAGCAGAACCTCCTCCAATTGCAATAATCCAATCTGGTTCAAAATCCAACATTTTTTCTTTACCTTTAATTACAGTTTTAACAGATGGATTAGGTTCAACTCCATCAATGATAATGCTTTCAATATCAGCCTTTGATAATAGTTCTTGAGCTTTATCTAAAAAACCAAAACGGCGCATAGAACTTCCGCCTGTAACTAAAACAGCTTTGTCTCCTTTTAAGGTTGATAGATAGTCAAGAGAATCTTCACTGAATTGAATTTCGGGTGGAATCATAAATGATTTCATTATTAATCAACTCCTTTTAAGTATGGTGTTATATGCTTTGTTAAATCTTTCACAAGTATAATAACATAGATAATTGTGTTTGACAAGGATATATTGTAAAAAAATTCACAAGAGCTTTTTTAAATATTATATAAGATGCCAAGATCCTTGTTATATAAACATTTAAATTAATTGAAATATTTTAATAAAAAATCTATCTAATAAAAATATGAGAAAAATGAATAAAATTTCGAATTATCAATTTACGATATAAATTTAAAATGTTATAATCTTATAAAGAGGTGACAACAGATGAATAAATATGATAATACTTTAAGTAGTAATATTTTGAAAGAAAAAATTGATCTGGTATTTAAAGATTATTTTAAAATAGAAGATGATATAGAAGATATAATTAAAACAGAGCAGTTTAATGGTGAAGAGAGCACCTCAAAATTTAAAGATCATTTAAATAAAAAATTAAAAGGAGTAAATAAAAATAGGATATATGAATTAGAAAAGGTAACTAGAGATATCTTAAGTGGTTTACAGCATAGAGACTTAGATAAGATTGAGGATAAATTTTTAATAAAAGGTAAACATATAACTATAATGGATGTTTTAGATGATAAAAAGGGTCTTAATAATACTAATGAATTTAAAAAGAGAACAATTAAAAGCAATGATATATTGTTAAGAATAAAGGGACAAATTGGTCCTGCTGTTTTAATTACAGAAAAAGAACAAGATATGTATTATTATAATGACCTTGTTAGAATAAGAGTTGATTTTGACCAGATTATACCTCAATATCTCTGTTTGTATTTAAACAGCTATATTGGTAAATATTTTTTAAATAAGTTTTCAAAATCAAAGTCAATGAATTATATCAATATTGGTTCTGTAAAAGAAGTTCCAATTTTAACACCGATGATGATTGATCAATGGAAGATAGTAAGAAATTATTTTAATAGAATAAATATTAATAAAGTAGAAAAAATTGATTGAATTAATTGAAAAAATTTGTATTATTCGATTAAATTCCTATATTAAAAAAAAGCTTATTAGTAATTTCAAGATAAAAAACTTAAGTAAAAGTTAGAAACTATTTGTAAAAGTTTCTTGCAAAATTTCTAAAAATAATATATAATCAATAAATAATTAAAAAGAGTAAAGACTAAGATAGGAATAAGTAAACTTTATGAAATTCTAAGAGAGTCAGGGGTGCTGGGACCTGGTAATTTCTAAAGTTGAAATACATCCTGGAGTTGTAGGCCGAAATTATGAAGTAAGCCTTACCGTAATCCGTCGTTATCCGGTGAGGGAGTGTTAGCTCCCAACAAGAGATAATCTATTGTTTATAGATTAAATCAGGTGGTACCGCGATATAGTCGTCCTGTAATAGGGACGGCTTTTTTTAGTTTAGATATAACTTTTTAGATAAAATAATAAAAGGCTTATTTCCTAAGTATTTAAATATTTTTTAATACTTAACAATTTAGAAAATAGGGAGTGATTTTATTGAAATTAAAAGTAGGTAAAAAAGAAGGACTTCAGGGTGAGATTAACGTTCCAGGAGATAAATCTATATCCCATCGTGCCATAATCTTAGCGGCTCTTGCGGAAGGGGAAAGCAAAGTTGAAGGATTTTTAGAAAGTGAGGACTGTTTAAGTACAATTTATGCATTTGAGAAATTGGGAGTAGAAATTTTACATAAAAAAGAAAATGAATATATTGTTAAGGGTGTTGGTTTGCAAGGATTAAAGGAACCAGAGGATACTTTAAATTGCCGCAATTCGGGTACTACGATGCGTATTATGCAGGGATTATTAGCTGCTCAAAACTTTTATACTGTATTGACCGGTGATGACTCTTTACGAAAACGTCCTATGAATAGGATTATTAACCCATTAACTAAAATGGGTGGAAAGATCTGGTCAAGAGAGGGAGGTTATGCTCCTTTAAGTATCCAGGGTCAATCAATTTCAGGCTTAGATTATAAGTTGCCGGTAGCTAGTGCCCAGGTTAAATCCTCAATATTAATGGCAGGACTTTATAGTAAAGAAAGGGTAAAGATAGTCGAACCAGCTTTATCAAGAGATCATACCGAAAGAATGTTATCTGGATTTGGTATTAATATAAAAAAAGCAGGTAATACCATAACTTTACCCCCTGAAGATAATAAAAAACTATTTCCACAAGAAATCAAAGTACCTAGTGATATATCTTCTGCAGCATTTTTTATCACAGCGGCTTTAATTACAAAAAATAGTGAACTATTAATAAAAGATGTAGGCATAAATCCTACCCGGATTGGATTTATAGAAGTAGTGAAAAAAATGGGCGGAAATATAAAGTTGTTTAATATAAGAGAAGTGAGTGGAGAACCAATCGCTGATATTAAAGTAAAAAGTAGTTCTTTAAAAGGAGTAGAAATTTCTGGTGACCTTATTCCCAAAATGATTGACGAAATACCAATTGCAGCAGTATTAGCCAGTCAGGCTGAAGGGGAGACAGTAATTAAAGATGCAGCTGAACTAAGAGTTAAGGAGACAGATAGAATATATGCTTTAGTATCACAACTTTCTAAATTAGGTGTAGAGATAAAAGAATTAGAGGACGGCCTGGTTATTAAAGGTCCCAATCAAATTAGAGGTGGAGTTACGGTAGATAGTTTTGGGGACCATAGAATAGCAATGTCACTGGCAGTGGCAGGATTAAGAGCTGAATCCGAAATAAAAGTAGCTAACAGCCAGGTTATAAATAATTCTTTTCCTGGTTTTAAAGAATTATTATTTTCTTTAAAATAGCTTATTAACATTATTGATAGAAAGCCTTAATAAAGTACAAATATATTTTTAAGTCACAAATAAAAAGGAAGGGGTTTAAAATGAATAAAGGAATATTAAAAAGTGTTAGAAACAATGTTAAAGATATGAAAAAGTATAAACCGGGTAAAGGTATTAAAGAAGTAAAAAAGGAGTATGGCTTAGATCAGGTAATAAAAATGGCTTCCAATGAAAATCCCTTAGGACATTCAAAGCAAGTATTAAATGTCCTACAGGAGTCGGATTGTAATTTTAATTATTATCCTGACAGTAATTGTAATCAACTCAAAAATTCATTGGCTTCATTTTATAATTTAAAAAAAGAGAAGCTTTTTATTGGAAATGGTTCTGATGAAATAATTGATCATATCATGACAGTCTTTGTAGAAAAAGGAGATGAAGTAATATTTGCTGACCCTTCCTTTATAAAATATCAATTAGCTGTAAAAGCCAGTGGAGGGATTGGCAAAAAGGTTCCTCTTACAAAAGACTATCGCCATGATCTAGATAAGATGGCTAAAGCAGTAACAAATAAGACAAAAGTTATATTTGTCTGTAATCCCAATAATCCGACGGGCACCACAGTAGATAGGAAAAAATTATTAGAATTCATTGATGAAATACCATCTGATATTTTAATTGTTATTGACCAAGCCTATTATGAATATGTAACAGAACCTGATTATTTTCAGGGATTAAAATTGATGGATAGATATTCTAACCTCATTATCTTAAGGACATTCTCAAAAATTTATGGGATGGCAGGTTTTAGAGTTGGCTATGGAATTGCTAATTCAGATTTAGTAGAACTACTAAATAGAGTAAGGAGCCCCTTTAATGTTAATAAGTTAGGTCAGAGGGCAGCGGTAGCAGCCCTGGAGGATCAAGAACACGTTAAAAAAAGTCAGGCGTGTAATAAAAAGGGTAAAAAGTATTTATACCAGACTTTAGATAAACTAGGCCTTGACTATATTCCCACCCAGGGGAATTTCCTGCTCATAAACATCGAACAGTCGGCCGTAAATGTTTTTGAAAAACTAATGCAAAAAGGAGTAATTGTAAGACCTGGTCATATTTTTGGACTTCCCAACTGGATTAGAGTTACAATCGGACAAAAAGAAGATAATGAAGTCTTTATTAAACAACTTAAAACGGTAATTTAAAAAAGGAGAGCGATAATATGATAATTGTGATGAAAACAAATAGCAGTAAACAACAAGTAGATCATGTAATTGAACATTTGAAAAACGCTGATTATGGTGTACATCTTTCAGAAGGTATCCAAAGGACTATAATTGGTGCCATAGGGGATCAAGATGATAAAGAAGCCCGCATGATGAAAATAAGGGCAATTGAAGGTGTACAAAAGGTTATCCCTATTATGGAACCCTACAGATTAACCGGTAAAAACTTCAAGCCGAACAGAACAGTAATAGACGTTAACGGGGTAAAAATAGGTGGAGATGAAGTGGTAGTAATGGCTGGTCCCTGTGCTGTAGAAAATGAAGAACAGATTATAAAAACAGCTCAGGCCGTTCAAAAGGCAGGGGCTAAGATATTAAGAGGTGGTGCCTTCAAACCAAGAACTTCTCCCTATAGCTTTCAGGGATTAAAGGAAGAAGGTTTAAAATTATTAGCAAAAGCCCGTGAGAAAACAGGTTTAAAAGTAGTAACAGAAGTAATAGATATTAATAAATTAGATTTAGTTAATCAATATACTGATATCATTCAAATTG
>CAYSHP010000059.1:0-15282 GCA_964430875.1 uncultured Halanaerobiales bacterium | reverse complement strand
GTCCAATAGTACAGTCCTAAATGAGTTAGGCTCTTATATAGAGGGTCTAAATACCTTCTTTTTATTAGAAAATATGGATAATCTTATTAATAGTGGTAGATTAAATAAAATAATGGGTAAGATTGTTAATCTCTTGAATATTAAGTTATTAATGGGAAAAGATGAAAATGGAGCTATCAAACTTTATGAAAGAGTACGCGGTTCTAAAAAAGCTTTTTATACTTTATTAGACTATATTGAAAAGTATGGTTCAAATTTTGAAAACAAAAATTTAGGAATAGCACATTATGATTGTTATGAAAAAGCAAAAAAATTTAAGGAAGAAGTAGAAAAAAGATATAACTTCAAAGAAATCATTATTACAGAAATGGGTCCCACAATTGCAACTTATGCAGATAGAGACGCAATTTTAATTAGTTTTTAAGTCATATCTTTTTGTAAACAACTCTTCCTTTATTTTCTACATTAATTTTTAAACATAGATTACCATTTATATTTTTTACTTCTGCCTCTACTCCAATTTGATTTTTAGAAGATGAATAGATGCATTCATATATATCATTTTCTTCATTAAGATAAGGGTCTATTTTTATATAGACCTCTTTTTTATTTTCTAAATCGGTATTTACTGCTAATAAAAATTCTTCTTCACTTAAAACCCTTGACCATCCTATTATATCAGTAATCCTCTCTTCTTCATTTTTGTTAGGAAAATAAAATTTTTGGTCTTTATTATGTACAATAGGTCTTAAATATTGTCTTCCATGACTTAAAGCAATATTATCTTTTCTCAACTTAAATATCTTCTTTATTCCCTTAAATATATCTGATTTTTCGTTGAAGAAATGCTTATTTTGTGATCTAAAAGCACCAAATTTACCGCCAAACATACATTCCCTGATATATTTATCAGCATCTCCACTACCATCAAATCCCTGTTCAGTCCCATAATAAAGGCAAGGAATGCCTAAAGTAGTTACATTAAGGAATATACTATTTAGTAATAAGGGAGCAGTCTCTTCATCTGCTGAAAATCTATATTTATTATTATCACCTAAGCTAACCATATCATGGTCATCAAACATAGTAACAACATTATCTTTAAACCATTTATAGTCTTCTTCACCTAGAATATCGGCATTAGAAAAGATATCAAAATAATCAATTGGATTGGTATATCCTTTGGCAACACCTTCGAGGCGATGAGGAATATTATTAATGCCTAAGGCAGCATCTAAACCGGTTTTATTAAGAGTATCATAAGCAAAATCAAATCCTCCTGTTATCTCACCTATTAAATAAAAGTTCTTTTTACCTATACTTTTAGTGAATTCGTGAATTTCACGCACAAAATGTTTAGTAGCTCCCCATTCTAAGTGTTTAACGGTATCTAATCTAAATCCATCAATATCAGTTTCAGCTATCCAATATTTATAGGCTTTAGTCAATATATTCAAAGCGTTTGAAGGTATAAACCCCTCTTCTTCAGTATATTCTCCCAAGAAATGGGTTTTAAGAGACATAAAATCTCCCTGAACATATTCAGGATAGTAATCCCAATTTTGAATTTGTCCTTTACGTTCATAAATATCTACATTCTGCATTTCTTTGGGCCAAACACCTCCATTTGGCCAAATTTCTTCTGTATTTATTTCTTTTAGTTCAATTGAGGGGGAACCATTTTTATCTCTAAATCCTTTGATATTATATGTATCACCGGTCCAGATTGGATTCTCTTCTTCATAAGCAAAAACATCTCCTGAATGGTTTAAAATAATATCTAATATGACATAGATCCCCCTTTTATGAGCTTCTTTTACTAGCGCTTTTAAATCTTCGTTGCTGCCGAAATGAGGATCTACTTTTAAAAAGTTTTGAATACCATAACCGTGATATGTTTCTTGAAATGAAACCTGTTTAAAAATGGGACTTAACCAAATAACAGTGATCCCCAACTTTTTTAGATAATCAAGTTTTGAAATCACCCCCTGCAGGTTACCTCCATTCCATTTTTCACCCCATTTATGCCATTCATCAAGAGAATCATTTTCCTTAATTGAATCGAAATCTTTATCAGGATTAAACAATTCCCTATTTCCCTCATTTCCATCCGAAAAACGGTCTACAATTAGGAAATATATAATTTGATCTTCCCAATCTGCCGGGGAATTAAAGTACTTATTGTCTTTTTTAATTTCTTTTAAATTTATTTTTTCAATACTTTTTATATCTTTCATTATAATCAATCCTTATTCCTTATAAGCACCTATTATTTTGCCGTAATATACTGTATGGTAATCTCCTTGTGGATAATATTTATCATCAATATCTTTATCTAACAGTAAAGAAGAGTCCATATCCTGTTTATAAACAATCTTACATTCATAATGAGCATCATTACCTTTTATAAAAGGTGTATCAAGTTCTTTACCTTCCATTAATTCTAAACCTAATTCTTCAAACTTATTTACATCGCGACCTGAATGTGTGCCACAATAGTCAGTTTCTCTTTTTAACTTTTCACCAAAGGGAACAGATACTGTAAATTGATCTGTATTTTCCATCAATTTATGAGTATATCTAGAAGGACGTACCAGTACTGTGAAAATAGGTTGTCCCCAGATTACACCAATACTCCCCCAACCAATTGTCATCGTATTTAATTTGTCACCATCTTTAACTGTCAAAAAAGCGCCTATTTTAATTGAGTCCATAACCTCTGTTGATAGTTCATTAAATTTAACTTTTTCCATAATTATTACACCTCTCCTTTTCTCCTCTATTTAATTTCTATTTCCATTTATTTCTATGAATCATACTCTTATCAAATCTATCAGGAGTCTTTTTATCTTGGGCAGGGTAACCAACTGGAATTAATGAAAACGGAATAATATCAGCTGGTAATTTAAAAAGATTTTTAAACTTAGCTACTCTTTCTTCATCAGGATAAATACCAAGCCATACTGTTCCCAAGTTAAGCTCCACTCCTTTAAGTAAAATATTTTCTGTGGCAGCAGCACAATCTTGAACCCAGTACCCTTCATATTTAGTATGGTTTAAATCTGCACAAACTAATATAGCTTTTTTAACCTGTAAAATCATTTTAGAATAAGGATGTATATCAGGAATTTTGTTAATAATATTTTTATCATCAATAATTATAAAATGCCAGGGTTGTTCATTCCCTGCAGATGGAGCTAACATACCTGCTTCCAACATATCATAGATCTTTTCATCAGAAACATCTTTATCCTGATAAGATCTTATGCTTCTTCTCTTCTCAATAATATCACTCAATTGAAAATCCCTCCTTTTTGCGATAGTAATTTGCTTCTTCTTTTACTAAACCACAATTATCATTTATAAATTTTATTATTAAATCTTTTCTCCTATTTTTATCTGCTAATCTTAAAATAGTTTTGGCTAAAAGATACCTATGCCAACATTTTTCATAATTATCATATATGGAAATTAAATAGTCAATTATAGAATCATCATCATAGTAATTAATTACTTTAATTAAAGTTCTTATCCTTAAATCTTTTTTACTAAATTCTTTCATCAGTTGATTACCGATTTCATCAAATGAATAACTTTCAAATAATCTGTCTATATAGTACTCTTCCTCTTTTAGTACTTTAAATAATTCTTGGGTTTTAATTTTCTCTTTATTTTCTTTTATTATATTAAATAGATAATCTTTAACAATGATTGATTTAGCATTTCGATATAAAAAAGCTAAAGGAATAAGATTTGATCTAGCAATTAAAATATCAATAATAGCTTTTTTGACCTGTTTTTTATTAGTTAACTTATATAATTTAAATATTTTAGTAAGTTCATCTTCATTGAAACTAATATTTTCAATTATATTCTTTTTAACACTTTTAAGTACTTTATAAGAATTAGTTTCTAAATCTATAGTCTTATTAGAATCCTTTTTATTAATATAAAGATAAAATTCATACCCATATACTACTGCAAGCATTATTACACTGAATATAATGTAGTTATAGAGACTTAAAATATCCATATAATACATAATACCAGCTGCGGTAATATTAATAATAAAATACAAGATAAATAAAAAGTATTTTTCAAATTCAGAGATAAAATAAGCTATTAGATAAAATAATATAAATACAATTAATAGTTTTAAATTATCGATTGTAATAACTTTTCTCGTTAAAATTCTTAAAAAATAATCTCTTACAAAAATGAAAAATGGCCCTAAAACAATAACTAATAATAGTAGATAAGGAATTGCAATAAAACCCATTTTTTTAATTAGAAGATAAAAAATAAGTAAGAAAATAAGACCTGGTAAAATATAAAAATAAAATAATTTATTTCTATTGTAATTAAATAAATATTTCCATTTACTAATACGTCCTTTACCCAACATTCCTTTATCATAAAGCTCATCATCTAAAGGAACACTTAACTTATCTAACTTTAGCAAGGCATTTTGAAAAGACATATCCTTGTCAGTTGCCATAATTTTAGCTAAAAAAGCACTAACTCTTGGGGCGGCAAATGAAGTTCCACTAGCTCTATAACTAAAAAATTGAGGTAAGCTAATCGTAGTAAAAAAGCTTCCCTCAGCACAAATATCAATATATTCCCCGTAATTAGAATAATCTGTCTTTTGATCACCTTTGACACTGGCTACAGCTACTACTTCTTTTTTATAAGCAGCAGGATAAAATGAAATAGGTGTATCATCATTACCTGCTGCTGCAACTATTCCTATTCCCAAATCAGCCAGATTTTTAATTAATAATTGATGGTACTTTTCAGACTCATAAAATCCTAGGCTAATATTAACTATAATTTTTTCATCGGAATTCTGTAATTTATAATTATATATTTGATCTAATGCTTCATAGTATTTACTTACCCCATAGTAATCTTCTTGTTTTACATTCAACTTTTTTATATCAAATTGAGGAACTTCTTGCTCTATTATTGAAGACACAACTTCCCCATGGCTTAACATACTCTCATCAAAGGTATCAATTACAAATATAGTAACAGATTCGTGTTCTTGTAGATCATAGAATACGGGATAAATATAACCTATTAACACCAATATTAATATTATAAATAGAATCCATGCATCACGCCTATTCATTGGTATAATCTACTGCAAAATACTTTTTATGGTATTCCTGGAAGAGAACTCTCCCTACTGCATAGGCTGGAACAGCATAAAGAGCTCCAATAAATCCAAAGAGTGTAATAAAAATTAATACCATGAATATTACAATTAATGGATGAATTTTTAATCTTTTCCCTTGTACTTTTGGTTGGATGATATTACCTTCAATTTGCTGTACAATTATTAATACTAATATAATTTGAAAAACCATTACAAAACTATGAGATATTCCAATAAATACGGCTGGTAAAATACCTATGATTGGACCTAAAAATGGTATAAAAGAAGTCACCATTACTATTGCAGAAAGTATTATAGCATTTGGTACTCCTATAATAATAAACCCAATATAGGTTAAAATACCGAGCATTAATGCTACTAACACCTGTCCTCTTATATATCGAGAAAGTGTTTGGTCTACTTTATTTAAAATTTTATCCATATGTTCCCTCTTGTTTTCAGGAAAATATGCTAATAAGGATACTTTCATATGATGATCATCTTTTAATAGGTAATATACTACAAAAGGAATTAATACAATTACCGTACCAATATTAGTTAAGGTGGTAAATATACCAAAAATATTATTTCTCACTACATCAACCATATTTTCTAAAAAGGTAGAAAGTCTTTCCTGTATATTAAACCTTTCTAGATATTCCATAATCTGAGTCCCTACTTTAAAAAACATATTATCTTCTTTTGGGGTTGGTGATTGTGAATAATAATAATCTTGAAATTGATTTATAATATTTCTGGTTTGTTGGGTAATGATATTTCCACCAAAATATACAATAAAAACAATTAAGGTAATAATCATTATAAAGCTTATAAATATTGCAATACCTTTAAATTTTAAATACCTGGTTAAAAATTCAACTAAAGGTCTGAGTAAATAATATAAGAATCCACCTAACAGCATTGGAATAATAAAAAGGGAAGTGACTATTCTAAATGCTCTTGTAAAAAATGTAACTTGTCTAAGTAAAATAAGTATAATTAAAATCAATATTGTACCGATACTGATTTTAAAAAACCTACTATTGAATATATTGCTAATTATCACCACTCCCTTTCAAGATGTTCTTTAATATACTCCTCATCATATCTATATTCTGAATTACAATAATGACACGTTATTTCTACATAACCATCTTCCTCTAATGATTTTTTTATATCCTCAGCACTTAAAGTATTAACAATTTCAAGACCTCTTTCTTTATTGCAATTACATTTATATTCAACTTCTTTAACCTGGGTTATATCATATTCAAAACCAGATAAAACTATATTAAGTAATTCTTCCGGTGTTTTGCCTTCTTCTATAAGGCGGCTAACAGAACCTATATTCTTTAAATTATCTTCTAATTGTGCAATAGTTTCTTCAGGAGTTTCAGGTAATAATTGCATTATAAAACCCCCTGCTGCTTTTACAGAGGCATCAGTGTCTACTAAAACGCCTAAACCGACTGAAGAAGGCACCTGCTCAGATTGGGTATAGTAATAGGTTAGATCTTCTCCAATTTCACCACTAACCAGTTTTATTTTGCTCTCATAAGGTTCTTTAAGCCCCATCATCTTTCTTACATACAGTTCTCCATTACCAATAGCTTTTTTTACATCTAACTTATTCTGATCATTTATCATAACATTTATCTGTGGATTTCCAACATAGCCCCTAACCTCACCGTTTTTATTAGCCTCAGCAATAATCCTATCAATAGGCCCTTTCCCCATTATCCTTAAACCTATTTTTTGACCTGATTTTTCTAAAGACATCATCATTGCTACAGCTGATAAAGCTCTTCCTAATGCTGCAGTTGCAACTGGTGTCATCTTATGAAGTTTCTGTGCTTCATTTACTAAATTAGTAGAACGTATCGCTAAAGCTCTAATCTGTTTGTTTTTTGTTAATACTCTTATCATATAATCATCCATTTTTATACTCTCCTCCCCTATTAATAATATTGTCAAATAATTCAGCTATAACAAGATCAATTATTTTATCTTTAATAGTTTTAGAAAGTATTTCACTTTTCTTTACAAATTTAGGTACATTGATTTCATCTACTTTTTTAGGTTCATATTTTTCAGAAATTTCTTTAACAAATTCATCAAATTCATATATTTTTAAGGTTTCTAACTTTATGTTCTTGGCAATTACTTCTAAAACAGCTACCATGATATCAACATAATCATTATCATCATCTAGATCTAAAAAACCAGCTAATCGAGGTATTACTACTTCAAATAAGGCACGCCTCGGATTCATCTCTTCATATCCCAAAAAATCAGCAATTCTTTTTATACTTTTATCAGGAATATTCATCAATAAATTTAAAAAGTAATCAGTTTCTTTATCTATCTTTATATAATAATCATGTCCTCTAATATTATTATTAAATGTTTTTTTTGCATCCAAATAACCTAATTTTAAATTCCTTCGAGCTATCTTAGTATCAAAATCTAATATGTTCCCCAGATCTTCCTCGGGTTCTATATATTTTATGTTTAATTTTTCTTTATTTTTAATATCTCTTGTAATACCTAAACCGTGTGTTCTAATCACAATAATATCTTCATAACCCTTGTCAACTAGCATATCAACTGGTAAATTGTCATAAAAACCACCATCAAGAAAATATTTCCCATTTCTTTTTTCCTGCTTAAAAGTAGGTAAATTTGAACTTGCCAAAAGATAATCAACCAACCTACCTTCTGGTATTTCTTCTATATAAATTTTAACAGGTTTCATATCAGAAATAGAGACAGTTACAATACCAAAATCTTTATCAGAATTTCTTATTTTTTCTTCTTCCACATTTTCTTTTACAATATCTTCAATTAATGATACATCTAAACCCTTATTATCAACAATATTTTTAACCTGATTCCATAAATAAGATAAATCTTTTTTATCAAAATTTAACTTTTTAATTTTATCAAGAGCTTCTTGTTTAATATTAAATATTTTTTCTGGACTTATATTATACCAAAGGTCATAAGCCTTATCCAAATCGTTTTGTACAATCAAAGCCCCATTTAAAGCTCCTATCGAAGTACCTGCTACTCCTTTAAATTCATAATCCATTTCCTTTAAAGCTCGAACAGCTCCAATTTGATATGAACCTTTTGCTCCTCCACCTTCTAAAATTAATCCATACTTCATATAATCACTTCCTAAAGTAAAAATAGATAAGGTTACTTCTAAAATATTTTTAATCCTTCTCTTTATTAATAATTCAATATATTGTGAAGTTATTCCTTCTTAAAATACTATTTATATCTACTAAATAATTTGATATAATAGGAATAGCAAGAAAAAAGAGGTGAATTACTATTATAAACTTTAAAAAAGATAATAAAGATCTATATAAGGTCAAAGATAAAAAAGAAAATGCTCTATTAGTTAGTAATGATAAAACATCTATTAAAGAATTAGGACAATTAGCCGATACTTCTGGTGTTCATTCTATTAAGTACTTTACTTACCGAAGTGATAAAATTAATCCTGCCTATTATATTGGTAAAGGTAATTTGGAAAAAATCAAAGATATAATTAATAATTTTGATATCAATTTAGTAATCTTTGATAACCAACTTTCACCTGCTCAATTAAGAAATATTGAGGAAGAGTTAAATGCAAAAATATTAGACCGTAATCAATTAATTATGGATATTTTTGCCCTTCATGCTCAGAGTAAAGAAAGTAAAATACAAGTAGAATTAGCCCAACTTGAATATCTACTTCCCCGCTTAGTGGGACGCGGTAAAGAACTCTCTAGATTAGCTGGCGGGATTGGTACCAGAGGACCCGGTGAAACAAAACTCGAGGTTGACCGTCGAAGAATCGAAAAAAAGATTTATAGATTAAAAGAAAAACTTAAAGATATCAAAGGTGACCGTGAAGTACAAAGAAAAAGCAGAAAAGATCCAATTATTTCTTTAGTAGGTTATACAAACGCTGGTAAGTCAACAATTTTAAATATGTTAACCGGAGATAATTCTCTGGTTGAAGATCAGCTTTTTGCCACTTTGGATTCGCGAGCAAGAAGTTATCAACTACCAATTGGTAAAAATATTATCGTTACAGATACCGTTGGTTTTATTAAAAATCTACCCCATCAGCTTATTGCATCGTTTAGGTCTACTCTCGAAGAAATTAAAGAAGCAGATTTAATATTACACATTATTGATGCAAGTGATGAGGAAGTTAATAGTAAAATCAGTGTTGTAGAAAATGAATTAATTGAATTAGGTATACAAAATAAACCAATTTTAAAAGTATTTAATAAAATTGATTTAATAGATTCACAAAGAAAGAAAGACTTAGAAATTCAACACCCGGAAGCTATATTCATTTCTGCCACTCGAGAAAATAATAAAGAAAAATTAATAGAACACCTTAATAACTTTGTAGAATCATCTATGGATAGATTCACATTAGAAATTCCCTATGATGAAGCTAATATTGTTGAAACACTTTATAATAAAGGTATTGTAGAAAAAGAAAAATATAAAAATGAACATATCTTTATTGATGCTTATATACCTACTACTTTATCAAAAAAATTAAAGAAGTATATAGTAAAAGGTAAGTCTTAAAGATGACTTAATATCCATTCTTCTAAATCTTTATAAACATCTTGATTTCTTTTATCACGCATTACTTCATGCCTAAGGCCGAAATAAATTTTATATTTAATATCTTTTAAATTTGCATCTTTATATTTATTAAATAACTTTTTAACATCTTTACCATAATTACTAACTGGATCTTCTTTTCCACTGATTATAAATAAAGGGATATCGTTTGATATCTCTTTATTTTTTTCTTTATTATAAATGGTTTTTAAACCAGTCATCATATCTATAAACATTTGATTGGAAATTTTAAAACCACACTGCTTATCATTACTATACTTCTCAATTTCTTTTTTTAAACTGCTAATCCAATTATTTTTATTATCATTATTAAATTTTCTATTATAAACTAAGTCTAAAAGATAATTATCAATCACATTTTCATTTTTATCTTCTTTTAAAGCCTTTTCAACTTTTGCAACTACTTTTACAAAGTCCATTAATATATCTTGATACTCCATCACACCAGTGATTATCATTCCATCTGGAATTTCGTCACCAATAAGATAATATCTAGAAATTATAGTACCCATACTATGGCCTAATATGAATAATTTTTTATTGGGGTATCTATCTTTTAAAATTTTAGAAATATATTTATTGGAATTTACAACTTTTATCCAACCATTATTTTGTGCAAAATAACCATATTTTCCATTATTTAATTGAACAGTTTCTCCATGACCTAAATGATCAATTCCACAAACCATAAACCCTTTATTAGTAAAATATTCAGCAAATTCTTCATATCTTTTAACATGTTCAGCCATTCCATGTACTATTTGAATAATTCCTTTATAATCAATTATATCTGGTTTCCAACGATGAAAAGCAATAACTTTATCTTCAAATTCAATATTTTCTCTCACATACTGCATTAACTTTCACCTCGATTAAAGTTTAATTTATATACATCATCTCTTCTATCATTTAAAAGTGGCAATTCATTTCTTACAGCTTTTATCAATGATAAATCAATAAAACCACTATATAAACCTTCTCTTCTGCCTGCATTTAATATTACTTCTCCCTCAGGACTAATAATAACTGAATTACCAAAATATTTTTTACCACTTCTGTTACAGGCTACTACATAAAACTGATTTTCTAAAGCTCTTGCCTTTAATTGGTTTAACCACTGATTTCTTTTAGGATCATTGAAATTTGCAGGTACGTATAGTACATCAATATTTTCCATTGCATAAAGTCGACTTAATTCAGGAAATCTCAGGTCATAACAAACCATAAAACCAAATTTACCAAATTCAGTTTGGTAGGTACTAATATTACTGCCTGGTGTAACTATTTCATGTTCTCCGCCCGGTGAATAGAGATGCATTTTTGAGTACTTTGTACCAATATTGCCTTTATTATCAATAAAATAAAGATTATTATATATATTATTATCTCTTTCCTTTTCCAAAACTGTACCTGCCACAATATGCAGGTCTTTATCAACAGCAAAATCTTTTAGATAATGTAAATACTTACCATTTTCTTTTTTAGCATATTTTTCAATATTATTAAACACCTTATTATCAAAACCAGTTAACCAGGTTTCGGGTAAGATTACAATATCGGAATTAACCTCATATGCCTGATTTAAAAATTCTTTTGTCTTTTTAAAATTGTATTTTTCATCACCTATTTTTATATTACTCTGTATTAAAGTAACTTTAAAATCCATTCACTTTCCTCCTAACAGGTTAAATGCAGAGCAGTAAGGACTTTTTTACTACTTTCAATCATCTCATTATGCTTTTTAACAGCCTCATTTGTAGTTGAAATAAAATAATCTATATTGTGTTCATCAAAGTACTGTTTTAATTTAGGATCTACTTTCATTCTTCCACTTGCTCCTATACCTATTATCACTAAATCAAGTTCATAATTAGACAAATTGTCTAGGTCACTTTTATGCAGTCTGTGCCCTTCATTTCTCCACCATTTATCTTTTAACTTGTCTGGATAAATAATCACATCATTTTGGTAGTTCTTATTATTTATCTCTATTTGCCCAAATTTAAAAGAGTTAATACGATAAATAATAAATCACCCCTTTTGATTATTTTTTACTATTTAACAGAAAATCAGCAGCTTTTTCCATGTTTTCTTTAGTTGCAACTAAAAATAATTGATCATTTTTATATAATTTAGTATTGCCACGTGGAATCCTTAACTTATGTGAATCCTGATCAAATATTCCAGCAATAACACATTCTTCAGGAAAACCTTCGCTATTAACTATTTCAGAAACTGTGCTGCCTGATCTTTTAAATTTTTCTGGCAAAGTAACAATAGAAACTTCTGCATTACCTTCACCTATAGATACTACTTTTCTAATACTTGGTTCTTCTATATCTATAATAAAGTTATTAACCAACATCTCATTAACAGCCCCAATATTTGTAGCTCCGGCCATTTCATAAGCATTTTTATAATCTGGGTTTCTCATTCTAACGAGTATTTTTTCTACCCCAAAGTTTTTGGCTAGGAGTGAAAAAGATAAATTATTTGAATCAGAGTCCATTACCCCAATTGCCACATCTGCTTTTTCTATACCTGCATCTTTTAAAACATCTATATTGGTCGCATTACCGACTACACTTACTGCTCCATATTTAGCATATATCTTTTCTGCTACACTTTGTTCTTCATCAATTACAACCACGTCATGGTTACTAACTAATCTTTTAGTTATTGAACTTCCTACTACTCCTCCACCCGCAACTATTATGTACATTTACAAATTCCCCCTATTTCCATGCTTTTCTTGTAAATATTATAAAGATCGGTAGTATTTCTAATCTACCAGCCAACATGCCAAAGATATAAGTTAACTTAATAATCGGTGATAAAGATGCCATTTTATCGACCGAAAAGTAAAATGGACCTATATTACCCATGGCTGAAAACATACCAGAAATAGACTGAAATGCATCTAAATCTGAAAATAAGGCGGTTATTATTCCCCCTACTAAAATTATTATTAGCCAGAAGAAAAACAAAGCTGATATCTTATATATCTCATCTCTGGGTATAAGTTTCTTCTCTACCCTTAAGGGCATAACTGCTCTTTTAGGTAAATAAAACTTTTTAATCTCTCGGCTAAATAATTTATTTAATATTGCAAATCTAATTACCTTAATTCCACCTGCAGTAGATCCTACACAACCTCCTATCAACATTAAAAATAAAAATAGTTGTCTTGTTAAGGCCGGAAAAAATTTCGAAGTTAATGCTTCTGTTCCATATCCAGTAGTTGTCATTACAGAAACCACCTGAAAAAGACTTTTTCTAAAGACCATTTCTAAATTTGTAAAATAAAGAGATTGATTAAATATTTTCCCGGTTAAAATCAAGACCATAACCACTCCGATAATACCCCAAAAATATCTCATCTCAAAATTTGTAAATAGTTCTTTAAATTCACCTTTTAAAACTTTAAAGTGAATTAGAAAGTTTATTCCACCAAGCAACATAAAAAAGATTATAATATACTCGATTGCCTGATAATAAGGATGTCCACTTGCAGCATAATGAGCTATACTTGCATCATAATTAGAAAACCCACCAGTCGATAAAGTTGTTAGAGAATGTAATAAGGCGTCAAAAGGTGAAACTTGCACAGCAATTAAAAGTATAATTTGTAGTACAGTAAATAGACCATATATTAACCAAAGGATCTTTATTGATCTAAAAACATTTGGTACTGGCCGTGAAGTATCTATTTTATGTGATTCAGCTGTAAATAACTGCCATAATTCGCCTTCACTTCTAAAAGTGATAAAGAGAAAGAAAGTTAAAATACCAAGACCCCCAAACCATTGTATCAGACTACGCCAAATTAAGATAGAATGGGGGATAGCCGAAAGATTTTGAAAGACAGTAATACCAGTGGTAGTAAAACCACTAACGGCCTCAAAAAAGGCGTCTATGAAGCTTTTATCCAAACCTATAATAAAAGGTATTCCTCCTATCATAGAAAAGAAGATCCAGGAAAGCCCCACAATTAACATACTATTTGTTAAGCTTAAATTAATATCTTCAGTTTTTAAAAATGAAAATAATATTCCTAATATAAAGGAAATTATGGAAGGTATATAAAAGGATTGATAATATATGTGAGCCTCTTGGTAAATAAAACAAAATATGATTGGTATTAAAAGACCTATACCTAATACTAAAAATAAAGGGCTCATTATGTATAAGATCGTCTTTATTTTCCTGGTAATTATAATGATAGATCACTCCTGCTTATCTTTTTAATAATTATATAATAAATTCTTAATAAAGTAAATGTAGTTAAATAAAGCAGGATTAATAATAACAATATTGAAATTATATAATTAACAACGCCTATAATAAAAGGAGTTTGATTATTATGAGTAGAGACCTTAATTACTTAGATGCAGTAGATAGTTTTAAAAAATATTTAAAAGTAGATAGAGTCTATTCTCCCCTTACTATCAAAGAATATGAACAAGATCTAAAACTTTTATATAGATATCTAACTAATGAGTTTGATTTTGAAGAAAACTTTAAAATCTCTGAAATATCAAAGTATGAAATTTCAGAGTTTTTATCTGATATTGTATTAAGTTATGATAATAGTGCCGTAACTAGAAATCGAAAACTATATTCAATAAGATCATTTTTTAAATTCTTGCAAAAAAGAGAATATATAGAAAAAAATCCAACTATGACAATTGAATCTTCAAAAACTAGAACCACAGCTGAACCTATTTATATGAAGATTAAAGAAGCTAAAAGATATATTGAAACAATTAAAGAAGCTGATTTATTAAACAAAACTCGTGATTTAGCTATAGTCAAGTTATTTTTGTATGCTGGTTTAAGGGTTTCTGAATTAGTTGAATTGGATTTAGATGATATTAATTATGAAGATAAATCAATAAAATTTTATGGTAAGGGTAATAAAGAAAGGTATGTTCCGCTTCATAAAGATACAATTGAAGCTATAAAAGATTATCTACCCGAAAGAAATACAATTAAACCAAATAATAAAGATGCAGAAAAAGCTCTCTTTTTATCAACAAGAGGTAATAGAATTAGTGCCCGCTCTATTCAATTGTTTGTAAAAAAATATGCCAAAAAAGCAGGCATCAAAAATGCTAGTAAAATTACTCCTCATAAATTAAGGCATACCTTTGCAACAATACTTTATCACAATACAAAGGATATAAAGGTCTTACAAGACCTATTAGGTCATTCCAATATTTCTACTACTCAAATTTACACACATACCGATCAAAAACAAAAAAAGGAAGCTATCGAAGAGCTTCCAGACTTTTAAAATAAAAATGGTGGTGAGAGCCAGAGTCGAACTGGCGACACGAGGATTTTCAGTCCACTGCTCTACCACCTGAGCTACCTCACCACACATATTTTATTAATATTTAATTTGGTTGCGGGGGCCGGATTCGAACCGACAACCTTCAGGTTATGAGCCTGAT
>CAYSHP010000058.1:0-15437 GCA_964430875.1 uncultured Halanaerobiales bacterium | reverse complement strand
ATGAATTACTTTACTTCAGACGAGCAATTTGATTACTGGAATAAAAAAATTGAGGTTAAAGATAATGAATTTAGGTACCGTTTTGTAATCGATGATGCTGATACAAGATTTTGGTTTGATAGAGCAGGACTTGCAATTACGATGGCTGATTGGTTTAGATATAATAAGGGTAATTATCCTCTTTTTAAAACACCTGACTGGGTAAAAGAAGCAGTCTTTTATCAAATTTTCCCGGATAGGTTTTATAATGGTAATAAGGCAAATGACCCTGAGTATATAGAAACTTATAAAAATAAGACTGAACCGTATGAAAATGTAGTACCAGATTGGTATCAGGGGATAAAGGAAAGTGAACATCATTATATTTACCCTGCAAAGTTTACTGATAACATCAGAGAAATTAATCCGAAATCAGGCTGGCATGTTTTATTTGGCGGCGATTTCCAGGGCATAATGAAAAAAATAGATTATTTAAATCAGTTAGGTATAAATGTAGTATATTTAAATCCTGTTTTTGAAGCTACTTCAAATCATAAGTACAATACTTCTGGTTATGAATTCATTGAAGATAACTTTGCTGTTAAAGATAATCAGACAGCATCTAATGAGTTATTTGTAAATTTAATAGGTGAATTAAACAATAATGGTATAAAAGTAGTCTTGGATGGAGTATTTAACCATACCGGATATGAACATTATGCTTTTCAGGATGTAATTAAAAATGGTAAGGATTCTAAGTATTGGGACTGGTATTAAATAGATAGCTATCCGATAATAACTTTATATGAACAAAGGACTACCAATAAGCAGCCTAATTATGAGGCATGGGCTGGTTTTGGTTCATTACCGAAGTTAAATGTTAATAATGAAGAAGTTAAAAAATATATATATGAAATAACTAAAAAATGGATGGATCCAAATGATGATGGTAATCCAGCTGATGGTATTGACGGCTGGCGTTTAGATGTTGCTAATGAAGTTAAAGATAGAAATCCTGAATTTTGGCAAAATTGGCGTGATTATGTTAAAAGTATTAATCCTAATGTCTACATTACCGGTGAAATTTGGCGTGATGCTGGTGAATACTTAAAAGGTAATGAATTTGATGGAGTAATGAACTACCGTTTCAGAGAGGCAGTAGTTAATCTTTTAACAAAAAATTGGGAAGTAGATAAATTTATAAGCACCATTAATAAAATTAAAGCTGAGTATCCTGAACCGGCTAATAATTCTCTATTAAATTTAATTGATAGTCATGATACAGAAAGATTTTTAACTACAGTGGAAAATAATGAAGAAAAATTAAAAATTGCTGTTGCCTTGCAGTTTATGTTACCTGGTTCTCCGATGCTTTATTATGGTGATGAAGTAGGTATTAAAGGCAGTAGTGATCCCGATAATAGAAGGACTATGCTTTGGGAAGAAACCAGTGATAATTATAATCAAAGTAAAGAACTATTAGAATTTTATAAAAAAATAATTAAAATTAGAAAAGAAAATACAGTATTAACACAAGGTAGAGCAAACATAAAATCAGTTGGTGAAAATGAAAGTATAATTATGATTAAAAGAGAGTTGAAAGGGAAAAGTATTATAGGTCTTATAAATACTACTTCTAAACAAATTGAAATTAAATTTGATTTAAAACAAAAAGAAGTTTTAGATTTATTAAGCAAAAAGAATTGTAAAGTTGAAAATGGTGTAATAACAGTAATTTTAGATAGTTATGGAATATATATCTTAAAATAAAAGCAGGTATTATTTTAATTTTTTTTAAAATCAAATAACTGGACAAAGGACCATATTATTGTTATAATGTAAAAAATGAAAGTCGCAATAAGATTCCCCGATAGCTCAGTTGGTAGAGCAGATGGCTGTTAACCATCGAGTCGCAGGTTCGAGTCCTGCTCGGGGAGCCATTTTTTTGACCGCATGCAATAAAAAACTAAATAATATTTATTAATTAAACTCATGAGGAGAGTGAATTAAATTTATGCATTTCAAAAAAGTATTATCAATAGTGATGATATTAACCCTATTAGTTGCATTTCCAGTTGCAGCACAGGATAACGGAGAAACATCAAATACAGGTGAAGAAAGCAGCAGTCAGCCCGAAGTAGCTGCCGTTGTTAATGGTGAAAATATCACCATGCAGGAACTTGATCAATTTGCGGGAACTCAAAATTTAGTAATGACTTTATATAGACAGAATCCTGAATTTACCCAAGTTCTATTACAGACTGAAGCTGGGCAGAATGTAATTACTGAATTTCAAAAAGTGAAACTAGACCAATTAATTACTCAAAAGCTTCTCGCACAGGAAGCTAAAGAAAGAGAAATTACTTTATCAGAAGAAGAAAAACAAGAAATCTTTAATAAACAACTTGAAGGCATTAAACAACAGAATAATTTAGATGATACTCAGTTAGAAGAAGCATTACAACAGCAAGGTATTGAATCTATAGATGCCTATAGAGAAAGATTCTTCCAGGTAAATCAAGAAAGCTTGCTTATTAATAAGTTACAGGAAAATGTTCAAGGACAAGCGGAAATAACTGAAGAAGAGATGCAAGAATACTATAATAATAATAAATCTAATTTCGAATACCAAGAACAGGTAAAAGCAAGTCATATTTTACTTGAAGATCAAGAAACTGCTGAAGAAGTAATGACTAAATTAGAAGAAGGCGGAGACTTTGCTGAATTAGCTAAAGAATATTCCACCGGACCATCTGCTGAAAATGGTGGAGACCTTGGTTTTATCAGTAAAGATCAAAATATTGCTCAGAAATTTAAAGAAGCTGTATTTGCTTTAGATTCTGGTGAAATGAGCCAGATTGTAGAAACTCAGTATGGTTTCCATATTATTAAAGCTACTGACAGAAAAGAAGCTGGAGTAAAAAGTTTTGAAGAGGTTAAAGATCAGATTAGACAACAACTTCAAAATCAAAAAGGCCAACAAATTTGGGATGAATTTGTAAGAAAGCTCAGAGATGAAGCCCAAATAGAAAAGAAACTATAAATAAAAACAAACAAATTAGATAATATAATATTTAAAAAAGGAGGTGTCTGCAAGGGCACCTCTTTTTTAATGAGCATTAAATCAATTTTTTGCAGGTTTAAAAGGCTTAATTGGAGAAAATAGATAATATAAACCAAGAAATAATATATGGATGATGATAGGGAGGTACTTATGTCAAATACAAAAAGCCAATCGGAACAATTAAATATAAAAAGATATTTAATATACCTTCTTATCTTTATAGCTATTTCCGTTTTAACTCTATATTACATATATAGAGTATTTGGTCAAACCACTAGTTTTTTAATTTTTAAAGACTTTCCTGCTGATATAATAATTGGATTATTTTCGACATTAATAATATATTTTTTGTTTGATGGTTTAAGGCTTTATTTTATTCTCAGGTCTTTGGAGATAAAAATAAGTTTTGGGCATATTTTTAAGATAGTATTTATTAATATCTTTATTTCAAATATTACTCCCTTTGCCAGTGGGGGTGGAGTTGCACAAGTATATTTTTTAACTCAAAAAGGGGTACCTTTAGGAAATGCAACGGCTGCAACAACCATAAGAACAGTACTTGCTTCAATGTTTGTTTTTGTGAGTGGGCCTATTATTCTTTTAACAAATGAGAGCATGTTTGCTATGTTTTCAGGTGCTCCTATATTTTTATCATTGTTAGTATTTTTTGCTCTTTATCTTTTTATTTTTTATGTAGCAATATTTAAAAACCGTTTAATTAAAAAGACAGTTTTTGTATCGATGAGATATATGAAGAGTAAAAAACTACTTTCACAGGATAGATACAGTAGTTCTTTAAAATATTTATTAAAACATATAGAGATGTTTGGAGAAAAACTTTCCTTATTTATAAGGGGAAATTCTAAATATGTGTTTCTTTCCTTTCTTTTTACCGCTTTATTTTTATTAGCAGAGTTTACCTTTGCAATTTTTTTATTAGAAGGAATGGGATATCAAATCAATTATACTTCAGTTATTTTAATGCAGGTAGTCATTATCTTTTTTATGTATTTCACACCTACTCCTGGAGCAACAGGAGTTGCTGAAGGTGGATTTTCCCTTCTCTTTTCTCGCATTGTTGAGAAAGGTGACATTCTTCCTTTAATATTCTCCTGGCGATTATTTACGAAGTATATTGGAATTGCAATTGGCATAGTTGTATTTTATATAATGTTATTTAAGGGAGAAAATACTGATGAAAAATAGGGCAAAGTTAATTTTCATAATCTTAATAGCAGCAGTTATTATCCTTTTTACATATAAAATATATGCTCCTTTTTCTATTGAAGATTTCAATGCAGTTAACTATAAAAGTATTAATCAAGTAAAAAGAGAAATAGATGATAAATCTTTTTCCTTTGTAGTATTAGGTAATATCAAGAATTCAATTAGTATATTTGATAAAGGTATATTACCAAAGTTAAGATCAAATAAACCAGATTTCATAATTTCTACTGGCAATAATGTTGTAGACAGTGGAGAAGGTAAATACCGAGTTTTATACAGGACCTTAAAGCGAATGGATATTCCTTTTATCACAAGTGTAGGAGAAAATGAGATTAAAGAAGAGGGTTATAAAAATTTCTATAAATACTTTGGACCTTTTTATTTTTCATTTAATTTAAACAATTCTTATTTCATCTTTCTTGATACAACCGGTCATAGTACTGAAAGTTGGCAGAGAGAATGGCTTAATAAGGAATTAGAGGCTTCATTAGATTATGAAAATGCTTTTGTAGTTATGAATAAGCCTCCTTTAAAGATTGAAGCAGATTATTTACTTGAAGATAGAACTAAATATATTGGAAGTCTAGAAAAAAGAAGTTACTACCAAAACTTATTTGCTCAATATAATGTAGACTCTGTTTTCACTTCTAATCTAGAAATATACCATAAAGAGAAAATAAAAGGAGTAAACTATATAATAAGTGGTGGAGCTGGTGGGGAACTTATAGTAGAAAGTCCTGACAGTTTTTATCATTATATAAGGGTTAATGTTAGTCCGAGAGAAATTAGTTACAATCTTGAAAAACTAGAAGGTAGTCCAAATATATTTCAAAAAGCTTTAGTTAATGTCTGGATAGCTGTACAGTCCTTTTTATTTACTAATTATTTAACATTAATAATTATAGCTTTAATAGTTACAATGGCAGGCTTTTTATTTTACTGGGAATTGAATCGAAAAGTAAACTACTACCGAGATTTTAGATATACTGATGAATTTTTAGAAGAAAAGAAATTAAAGATAGCGATGTTTACCAATAATTATTTTCCAGTAATTGGGGGAGTACCTATTTCAATAGATAGATTATCGAAAGGATTAAGAGAATTAGGTCATGAAGTCTATATTTTTGCTCCTGACTATCCTGACTATAAAGAAAAAGATAATAATGTGATAAGGTGTAAACTGCTTTATCACTTTAAAAAAGAGGGAATGGATATGGTCATTCCTAATGTATATAATAAAGAAATCGAAAAAGAATTTAAAAAACATAATTTTGATATAGTACATACTCATCATCCATTTTTATTAGGCTCAAAAGGATTATCATTAGCAAGAAAACATGAAAAACCAGCCGTATTTACTTATCATACCAGATTAGAAAAGTATGCTCATTATATACCGGGATTCTTTTTTATCCGAAGATTATTTGAAAACAGGATTTCTCATTTTATGATAAAAAGATTTGCCAATAAGTGTGATGGGATATTTGCACCGACTGACTCAACCCGAGAATATTTAAGAAAGGTTGGGGTAAGAAGCAATATCAAAATAATGCCGACCGGAATTGATATAGATCGATATGAGCATAATGAGGATGAACTTAAACAATTAAAAGAAAAATATATTGAAGATGAAGAAGTATTATTTATAACAGTCTCGAGATTATCAAAAGAAAAGAACCTTTATTTCCTATTAGAGGGCCTTAAACTTATTAAACAAAAATTAGATAAGAAGTTTAAATGTTTAATAGTTGGAGATGGATCTGAAAAAGATAATTTAGTAGAATATAGTAAAGAGAATAATTTAGGACAAAATATTGAATTTGTAGGAGCGGTTGATTATAAAGAGATTAATAGGTATTATATTATTTCTGATATATTTGTCTTTGCTTCTACAACAGAGACTCAGGGAATGGTTCTTTTAGAAGCAATGGCTGGCTATAATCCAGTTGTTGCTGTTAGATCAAGCGGTATTGATGATGTTGTGAAAAATAATTTTAATGGTTTTAAAACTGAAGAAGAGATAAGCGCCTGGACTGATAAAGTTATTGAAATAGTTAATAATAAGGATTTAAAGGATGAATTGGCAGAAAATGCCTATCAAATGGCTGAAAAACATTCTATAAAAAATATGGCTAAAAAAGCAGCTGAGATGTATAGAAATATATTAAAAATAAAGCAAGAAAATAAATAATTATTATACATATAACCTTTTTTTCTTTGTGAGTTAGGGAAGTTTATTATATTAAAAGTATAATCAGTTTAGTGAATTTTCATCCAATATTATCTTTATTTCAGAAGGATATAGCTACTATATAGAGAATTAATAAACAAGAGAAGGAGGTTTTAAAGTTGATGGACAGGGATCAATTAATAGCTGAAAATTTAAATAAAATACTTGATAATATCAATGAAGGAATACATGTTGTAAATGAAGTCGGCAAAACCATTATATACAATAAAAAGATGTCTGAATTAGAAGGAATGGATAAGGATATTGTTTTAGGTAAAAAAATAGATGAAGTATTTCCTTCTCTAAATGAAGAAAACAGTACACTTCTTTTAACTTTAAGAAATAGAGAAGAGATAAAAAATAATCAGCAAGAATATCTTAACAAATATGGACATAAAATTATTACAATAAATAGTACAATCCCCTTGTATTTAGAAAATGGTTCAGTTTGGGCCTTAGAGATTGCCCGTGATATAACTGAAACAAAAAAACTGTATAATAAGATAGTATCTTTACAGGAAAAATTATATACCGATGAAGATTTCGAAGAAGAAGATAATAAGTATTTTACTTTTAGTGATATAAAAGGTAATAATAAAAAATTAAAACAGGTCATAAATTATGCCCGTCAGGCAGCTAGAACTGATTCTTCTATATTAATAGTAGGTGAAACAGGTACCGGTAAAGAGTTATTCGCTCAAAGTATTCACAGTGGCAGTAGGCGTCAAAACAAACCGTTTATTGCGCAAAACTGTGCCGCTTTACCGGAAAATCTTCTGGAAGGAATTTTATTTGGAACTAGAAAAGGCGGGTTTACAGGAGCGGTTAATCGAAAAGGACTATTTGAACAGGCAAATGGGGGAACCCTTTTATTAGATGAAATAAATTCGATGTCAAAAGCCCTTCAGGCAAAATTATTAAGAGTTTTACAAGAAGGCTTAGTTAGACCAGTGGGTGGTAAAGAAGACATCCAGGTTGATGTAAGAATCATTGCAACCAGCAATAAATCCCCGGTAGAATCTATTCGGGAAGGAAATCTAAGAGAAGATTTATACTACCGACTGGCAGTTGTATTATTACAACTACCTTTATTATCAGAAAGAAAAGATGACATTTTACTATTAGCTAATTATTTTATTGAAAGAATAAACCGTAAATTTAATAGAAATATTAAAGGTTTAAGTGATGAAGTTAAAGAAATTTTCTATAACTACAAATGGCCGGGAAATGTAAGACAGTTAGAACATGTTATTGAAGGTGCTATTAATATAATAAGTGATGGGGACTATATACAAAAAGAACATGTAAAACCTTTTTTGATTGATATTAATCATCCTGAGGAAGAATCTAACAAAATAGATGATAAAAAGACTCTGCCTGAGAAGATGGAGAAGTTAGAAGAAGAGTATATAATTGAAGCTTTAAAGAAAAATGGTAAAAATATTACTACTGCCGCAAAATATCTTGGCATTAAAAGACAGAGTTTACAGTATAGGATGAATAAATATAATATTGAAATTGATCAAATTTAATTATTAATAGATGTATAAAGTTTATAATTGTGGTGCTGAAGGTTGATTGTTATCAGTATCACAATTTTTTTATGCTAAAAATGCTAGTTTGGCATAACATATGCATAATTATATAGGTAGAATATAAATATGATAATTTTCTGCAAAATATTTTCTTAGGGGTGTGGTCTTATTGAATAATGGTGTTGATCTGATTAATAGAGGAAAAAATATTTTAAAACTTACAGAAAAACTGGTTAATATTGAGAGTGTCAGCAATACAGATGGTGTAATTGAAATAGGTAACTATATTCATGACATGTTAGAGGAATGGCCATATTTTCAAGAAAACCCTGACCATCTTTTAAAACTCCCGTTAAGAAATGATAAGATGAATAGATTTAATTTAGCAGCCTTAGTGAAGGGAGATAATTCATGTGAAAATACAGTAGTATATATTGGTCACATGGATACAGTAGATATAGGAGAGTACAGGGAATTAAAAGATCTGGCTACAAAACCTTATGAACTAATGGATAAATTTAAGTCAAGGGATTTAGATCAAGATGTTAAAGAAGATTTAAATTCAGGTGAGTGGTTGTTTGGACGTGGTACAGCTGATATGAAGTCTGGGGTCGCTGTTGAGTTAGAACTGCTCAAAGAATTTTCAGAAAATACTAAAGATTTAGAAGGTAATGTCCTGGTAATTATTACTGTAAATGAAGAAGCGGATTCTTTAGGAATGTTAAATATAGCTAAACCACTTTTAGAGTTAGCTAAAAAAGAAAAATTAAATTATATTGGTGGGCTCAATACAGATTATACAACCGATGAGATTGGTACAAATCCCCAAAATAGATATGTTTACATGGGAACTCTTGGTAAAATTGTACCTGCCTTATATGTTGTAGGGAAAGGTTCACATGTAGGAGATGTCTTCGGTGGCTTTGATGTTAATCTATTGATGTCAGAATTAACTTCTCGTATTGATAATAATATGGAGTTAGCAGATAAGTATAATGACCGGATAACTAATCCACCTGTTTCTTTAAAACAGGAAGACCAAAAGTTAGAATATAACGGCCAACTACCTTATGAAGGTTTTGCTTACTATAACTTCCTTAACTTCAATCGAGGCGTGACTGAGGTAATGGATATCTTTAAGGAGGAAGTAGCAGATAGTATAAGATCTTCACTTGATTGGGTAGAAGGTAATTTTAGAGTTTATAAAAGCTACCATCCTGAACAGGAGATGAATCTTGATTTAGATATTGACTGCTATACTTATCAAGAGCTTTTAGAGATAGTAAAAGATAAATATATTGAAGATAAGGTGGAGGCTGAAATTGAAAATGTCTTATCAAAAGTAAAAAATGAGGGAATTAAAGACCTTAGAGTTCATTCCCTAAGGATTATTAAGAGGATGTGGGAGTTATCAGAGTTGGAAGGTCCAGCTGTAGTTGTCTTTTTAGTACCACCTTTTTATCCTCCCCAGAATCCCAATGTAGATGATGAAAAGTTTAATAGATTTAATTCAATTGCGAGAGAGACTATTAATAATCACAAAATAAATGATGACTATAATTACAATATGATAATAAAAGACTTTTTCCCATTTCTATCTGATGCCAGTTATGCGGCCTTTCAAGGTGATAAAAAAGATGAAGAAACCTTAAAGAGCAATATGCCGTACTGGAATAAAGGATGGAGAATAGATATTGAAGCTGTTAGGGAGCTAAATTTACCGGTAGTTGATGTAGGAGTATATGGAAAAGGTGCCCATAAGTATTTAGAAAGAGTTCATATACCCTATACTATGAAAGTTCTACCGGAATTAATGAAGACCATAACTAATAAAGCACTGCAAAAATTTTAAATAATTAATAGTAAATTTTGCGGTGCGCAGGGGGTGATTATGGCAAATTTGGACCTAACAAGAGAAGTTGAGTATATAATTAGGCAAATATAAAAAGGGGGAAATAATAAATAATGTTGAAAAGTAAAAAGTTGATTGTTCTATCTTTAGTTCTGTCTTTCTTATTAGTATTTGGTGGTCTTGCGGGGGCGCAAGAATATGAAATGGTAGTTTCTCACTATACTATTACTGATGCTGAAGTTAGTGGAATTGCCGCTTCTTTAGTATATTTTGAAAATATGGTAGAAACCAGATCTGGCGGTTCTATTGATGTAAAAGTATTTGGTAATAGTTCCTTAGGTGGAGTACAGGAAGTAACAAGACAGACTGTAAAAGGAGACACCGTTCAATCTTCAATCGCTTATGGCGGTGTATTTGCAACCTTTTTTGAAAAATATCAATTAATGTATTCACCTTACTTATTTGAAAACTATCGTTCTGCTTGGGAGTTCATGGACAGTGACTATTTTGCTGAATTCATGGATGAAGCCAGAGAAGAAACAGGCTTAAGACACTTAGGTATCTATGATGATGGCGGTGGCTTTGTAGCTTTTACAAATAACAAAAAACTTATTAAAAAGCCTGAAGACATGGAAGGTTTAAGAATTAGAACTGAAGGCGGAAACGCAGCTCAGTTAGCTATGGTTGAAGCGCTTGGTGCTGAAGCAGTTCCACTTCCTTGGGGAGATGTAACAACAGCTTTAGCTAGTGGTGTTGCAGATGGTCAGTTTAATGCTCCATATGTAAATGCTTTTGCTAAGTTCTGGGAAGTAAATGACTATACATCTTGGATTAAGTTTATCTTCAATACTGCTGTTTGGTCAGTCAGTGATGAATGGTTCCAGACTCTACCAGAAAAAGAACAAAATATTATCTTAACAACTGCAGAAGAAGCTATTGACATTGCAAGGGGTATTAATGCTCAACAGTCGATGTTAGACTGGGATGAAGCCAGTAAACACTTTGAAGAAACATATAATCCTCCACCAGAAGTAATGGAAGAGTGGAAAGAAGCACTTAGACCTGCTTTCTATGAATGGATTACAGAAGATTATGGTATTGCAGCTGAAGAAGTTGATGAATTCTGGAATGCAGCAGATGAAATTAGTAATGAAGTTGATAATAAAATAATCTCTAATTATGGTGTTGAGTAAGTTTTAACTATTAATGACAATAATTAATAGATAGGGAATCCCCATTTTGGGGATTCCCTGCTAACATGTAGAGAAGGGGTGAAAGTTTTGAAGTTTTTACAGAAATTAAGTGATTTTTTAGATCAACTCACGATAAGGATTGCATCATTTTTTGTAGCCTTAATATTAATAATTGCTGTATATGGTGCGTTTTTTCGTTATATCATAGGCAGTCCTCTTCCTTGGCCTTTACCGGTAGAAAGGATTTTAATGATCTGGAGTGCTTTATTTGGGATTGCGGCCGCCTTTAAAAGAAATCAACATATGGGAGTAGAAGGTTTTATTAAAGCAATGCCCGAAAAGTTTGAACGAGTTATGCGTTATATAATTTTTGCTTTGATATTTTTATTCATGGGTGCATTATTTTGGTATGGTCTACAGGAAACAATTAATAATAATGATACCTATATGATTACAAGAAGTATTAGAATTAGCTCTAAATGGCTGGTGGCAGCAATTCCAGTTAGTGCTTTAATACATTTAATACATCTTTTCACAGCACCAAGCATGATAGAAGAAAGAATCAAATTAGATTTATCAGATGAAATTATGGAAGAGGCGAGCAATTAAATATGAAAGGAGATAAAAGGTTATGCTGATTGTATTTGTAGTATTTTTCATCATTATAGCAATCGGTGTACCTATAGCTTATGCTATAGGATTAACCGGTATGTTTGGCCTATTTATGGCTGGCGGTACAAGCTTTTTTAGTATTATGTCTACCAGGTTATTAGCAGCTGTTTCAGACTTTATTTTGATCTCAATTCCGCTGTTTATCTTAACTTCGGAGTTCTTAAATAGAAGTGGTATGACTGAAAAAATTGTAAATTTTGCACTTAGTTTTATGGGAAGATTTAGAGGTGGACTCTCTCATGTTAATATTGGTGCCAGCATTTTATTTGCCGGTTTGACTGGTACTGCCGTAACGGATACTGCCGCGATTGGTAATATATTAATCCCGGCCATGAAAAAAAGAGGCTATGGAGCAGCTTATAGTGCAGCCGTAACAGCTTCATCATCTGTTATTGGACCGATTATTCCACCTAGTTTAATTATGATCGTTTATGCCAGTATGTTTGAAGAAGTATCAGTAATTTCTATGTTTGCAGCTGGAATTATACCTGGTATTATTATTGGTCTAGCACTTTTAATTATTAGTACTGTTACTTCGATGCGAAGAAACTATCCTAAAGAGAAACATTATACCTGGAAAGAAAGATGGGAGGCTACTAAACAGGCAATTTGGGCTCTTTTAACACCTATTATTATCCTGGGAGCCATCTTGACTGGAGTAACAACTATTACAGAGGCCGGGGCTCTAGCAGCCTTATATGCCTTTTTAGTTGGTGTATTTATTTATAAGAACTTAGGCTGGAAAGAAATTTATGATTCCTTAAAAAATAGTGTTGTACTTTCAGGTGTGGTTTTCTTTCTAATTGGTTCTGCAAATATTTTAGGTTGGGTTGTAACTTATAGTGGTTTAACAGAGGTTTTAGGAACTGCAATGATTAATTTTAGTCAGAGTCATATAATTCAACTTTTAATGGTCAATATCTTATTCTTAATGGTAGGAATGTTTTTAGATATTGGACCAGCAGTTGTACTTTTAGCTCCTATTGTAACTCCTGTTATGGTCCAACTTGGTTTTGATCCACTTCACTTTGCTATGATTATGATGGTTAATGTTAATATTGGGAATGCAACTCCTCCGATGGGGATGACATTGATGGTCGGTTCCCAGATTGCGAGGGTTCCCTATGAAAAAGCCATAAAAGAAGTGGCCCCATTTATACTTGCTGAGATAGGTGCCCTTCTCTTGATCTCATACATTCCTGAATTAACTTTATGGATTCCTAGAATTTTGGGTTTAAGTTGGGGCTAAAATATAGTAGAATATAAGATGGCTGGCATAATTTTTGCATATATATTTATATGTGAATATTTTGTTAAAAATATCAAGTTTAAAAATTAAAAGGAGTTGATTTAATTGATTATTGGTGTACCTAAGGAAATTAAGACAAATGAAAATCGTGTTGCTATTACAGCAGCCGGCGTAAAAGCTTTTACAAACGAGGGGCACAAGGTAGTTATTGAGAAAAATGCTGGAGAAGGCAGTGGAATTAGTGACAAACAGTATATTAGTGCTGGGGCAGAAATGTTAGATACCCCGAAAGATGTCTTTGATAAAGCTGATATGATCATGAAGGTTAAAGAACCTTTAAAAGAAGAATATGATTACTTTAAAGAAGGGCAAATTCTCTTTACATACCTGCACTTAGCGGCAGAAGAGAAGTTGACTAAAGCTTTAATGGAAAAAAATGTTGTATCCATTGCTTATGAAACCATTCAATTAGAAGATGGATCTTTACCACTTCTTACTCCGATGAGTGAAGTTGCGGGTCGTTTAGCAACTCAGGAAGGTGCCAGATTCTTAGAAAAACCACAAGGTGGAAAAGGAGTACTTTTAGGTGGTATTCCAGGTGTAACCCCAGCTAAAGTTGTTGTCATCGGGGGCGGAATTGTTGGTATGAACTCAGCTAAAATGGCTGTTGGTCTAGGGGCAGATGTTACTATTCTAGATATTGATCCTGCTCAAATGAGATATATTGATGATGTATTTAACGGCAGAGTGAAAACTTTAATGTCTAATGAACATAATATTAGATATGCAATTCAGGATGCAGACTTAGTAATTGGAGCTGTTTTAATACCAGGCGCAAAAGCACCTGACTTAGTAACTGAAGATATGATCAAAGAGATGCCGGAGGGTTCTGTTATTGTTGATGTTGCAATAGATCAGGGTGGTTGTATTGAAACTACTTATCCAACTACACATACTGACCCTGTCTTTACCAAACATGGAGTAGTACATTACTCTGTTGCAAATATGCCAGGTGCAGTTGCCAGGACTTCTACATTTGGCTTAACTAACTGTACATTACCTTATGGTTTAAAGTTAGCTAATAAAGGATATAAACAGGCTATGTTAGAGGATGAAGCTCTAGCAAAAGGCCTCAATGTTTATGAAGGCGATATCACCTATAAAGCAGTAGCTGAAGCATTTGATATGGAATATACACCATTGGAAGATGTTATAAAGAAATTCTAAAAATATATTAACCAGGAGGAGATATAAAATGGAAAATATTAAAGTTGTCCTATGGGGCATGGGCTCTATGGGTAGTGGCATGGGTAAGTACCTTATTGATAAGAAAGGTATCGAAATAGTAGGTGCAATAGCTCATAGAGAATCAAAAGCCGGTAAAGATGTAAGTGAATTTTTTGGATTAGATAAAGAATATGGTGTTAAAGTAACTAATGATCCAATGAGCGTTATTACTGAAGATGTAGATGTAGTACTACAGGCTACTTCATCTTTTGTTAAAGATGTCTATCCACAGATTGAAAAGATAGTTGAAAAGAAAGTTAATGTTATTTCAATTGCGGAAGAGATGGCTTATCCTTTAGTACAGGAAAAAGAATTAAGTGAAAAGATAGATAAACTAGCTAAGGAATATGGTGTTTCTGTATTAGGTACAGGTATTAACCCTGGTTTTGTATTAGACTTAATGATTATTGCTTTAAGTGGTGCTTGTGCTAAAGTTGATAAAATTGAAGCAGCCAGAATTAATGACCTTTCACCCTTTGGTCCTACAGTTATGAGAACTCAGGGTGTAGGAACAACTGTTGAAGAGTTTGAAAAAGGTGTTAAAGATGGTTCAATAGTTGGCCATATTGGTTTCTTAGAATCAATTAATATGATTGCTGACCGTTTAGGGATTGACTTAGATAAGGTAGAGCAAACTAGAGAACCTATTGTTTCTGAAACTCATAGAGAAACCGAACATGTTAAGGTTGAGCCTGGCATGGTAGCCGGTTGTAGACACGTTGCAAGGGGATACAGTGATGGTGAAGAAGTTATATTATTAGAACATCCACAACAAATTCATCCGGGTAAAGAAGGCACAGAAACTGGAGATTATATTAACATCAAAGGTACACCAGATATTAATATGTCAATTCAACCTGAAATTCCGGGTGGAATCGGTACAATGGCAGTAGCAATTAATATGATTCCGGTTATCGTTGAAGCACAAGCTGGCTTAGTTACAATGAAAGACTTACCAGTACCTGCTGCAATGATCGGTGATGCGCGTAAATTAATGGAATAAAAATATATTAACTATGGAGGTATTTTTATGGGAGAAGTAATAAAAGCTGGAAGTTGGGTACAAATCTATCAAGTCGTTCTTCCTGCTGGTGAGAGAGCTCCCCAGGTACCTGAAGATACAAAAAAAGTTCCTTTAGAATTAAAGGT
>CAYSHP010000057.1:0-15548 GCA_964430875.1 uncultured Halanaerobiales bacterium | reverse complement strand
AGCTTTTTCAAGCTCCATCTGAATCTTTAGTTTGATTCAGGTGGAGTAGTTGACCAATTGTATCTAGATAAAACCACTGCATAAAACCACTCCATTGTATTATTGAAATATTGATATTATTTATTCCTTGGTTGGTTTTTTAAAATAATACCAGATGAGAAAGGCGCTGACCAACTCCCTGCCTTTTTCACCATAAGAATTTAATATTCTTGTAGTTATTCCCTTAACAACGCAGAACCCTAAACTTTTATTCTCAAATTTTGTCTTTAGAAAACTTATTTCGTTTTAATTTATATTTATTTAACTGGATTGGTAGTTGTACATGGTAAATCTACACAGCACTTGCCACATACATCTGTTAAATCCAGTTCTTTATGGTATTTATCATTTTCTAAACAAATCTCATAACAGTCAAACCGATTAAATTTATTCGGGTCTGCCTGCAAAGCATCTACTATACAGCGGTCAATACAGACTTTACAGCTGCCATTATATTTGTATAAACAAAACTCTTTCTTTGGTCTTGTAGTCGGTTTTAACTTTAAATCTGTTACAATACTGCCTACACGTCCTGCACAACCTTTTTCAGTGATCAGCATATTATTAATACCAAAAGTTCCTAAGCCTGCGATGTAGGCGGCATGTCGATGGGACCAGTCACTGATTAATTTATCTTCATAAAAGTTATGAGTAGCAGGGATAATAGACGAATTATATCCCTGGTTATTTAGTTCTTTTTTAACATATTTATTTAAATCTAAGATTAATTGATTAGTTTCAATGTAGGCAACAGACCACTTTCTTGAACTTAAACGGCCTTTTATATTAGATTTGTTAATCTCTTCGGTAAAAGGTAAAAAGAATGTAATAACAGTCTTTGCATCTGCTAAAAAATCAGTTGGTAATTCATGGCTCGGTGAAATGACCTCTTTTAACTTTTTAAATAAAGGATCTTTTGCATCTGCATAAGCAGTTAACGGTTTCCTCCATTCACTTTCAATATGTTCTTGTTTAGCATAATCTTTAACATAATTATTTATTAATTTTTTTATCTTCTCTTCCATGCTTTTTACACTCCAGATAAATATTTTAAATCCAGTCTTCTTCTAGTTTGGTAAATTCATTCTCTTTATCACCTGTATTAACCGTTTCCTTTGATTCAAACAACATTATATGGGCTTCTTCTTTAGCATATGGTTTATGTTCTACTCCTTTTGGTACAATTACCATTTCCCCTTCTTTTATAATCTCTTCTGAATTTCGATACTTCATAGTAATTTGTCCTTTGAAGATATAAAAGAGTTCATCTTCATCTTGATGGGTATGAAATTCAAATTCTCCCTTTATTTTAGCTAATTTTACATACATATTATTAACTTCACCAATTATTTTAGGATCCCAATGTTCATCGATTAAATCGTATTTTCCCTGTAAATTAATTTTATTCAATGCTTAACACCCCTGCCCTTGTTTATACTTCTATATTAAATTTATTCAGTTCTTTAATTAATTCTTCAGAAACAAAATATTCTTTGTTCTTGCCAGCACCTATTTCTATTATCCAGCCTTTCTTCTGACAGTAGTCAATAAACTGAGCCCCAATAGAAAATATATCTGCCAGCTTTTTCACTTTTCTCCCCTTATTTCTTAAATAATTACTAAACAAGAAAAGTTAGCACTTAATATGCTAGAAAGAAAAATATGATACCTATAATTAAAATTACTGTTAGTAATATTTTTAAATACTTTCTCATTTGTAATTCTTTGGCAGTTAAGGACCTTAATTCATCTGCATGCTTTTTTTCCATCCGATATCCTAAGATTGCTCCTAGTATTAAGCCTGCCGCAGGAGCTAAAATGACAAAATAATCCATCTGATCAATTAAAAGTAGGATGATAAACATAGCTAAATATCCAATTACAAGACCTACTGCCAGTCCTTTGGATTGATAATAGCCTTTAGGTCTTTTATCAGATTTTTTACTAGCTTGTCTTGTAACCTTAAAAGAATACCAGGCAATTACTAAACCAATGACCAACAAAATTAAGACAATATACATAGTTTAAGTCACCTACTTTCGTAAAACCTACTCAATGATTTCTACTGAACCATCTTCTCTTCCTACCACTACTCTTTCAGCCATATTAATAAAGAGGCCTGATTCAACTACCCCCGGCAAAATATTAATTGTTGTATTTAATTTCTCTGGATTATCAATAACTTCAAAGTTACAGTCTATTATATAATTATCATTATCAGTATTGAAGACTTCATCTCCCTCTTCTCTTAAATGAGCCTGACAACCTAACTTTTCTAAATTTATCAAAGCTTTATCACAGCCAAAATGAACAACTTCCACTGGTAAAGGAAATGCTCCTAATTTTTTCACCAATTTAGATTCATCTACTACAATTATCAATCTTTTACTTTCATGAGCAACAATCTTTTCTCTAACTAAAGCTCCTCCCCCACCTTTGATCAGGTTTAAATTATTATCTACTTCATCTGCTCCATCTATTGTTAAGTCAATATGTCTTACTTCCGATAAAGTAGTTAAGGGAATCTCCAGCTCTTTTGCCAATTCTCTAGTCTCTTCTGAAGTTGGTACTGCTCTGATATTTAAACCTTCTTTTACCAATTCACCAATTTTACGTGTGGCCCAGGCAGCAGTAGAGCCACTACCTAAACCAATTGTCATTCCATCTTTTACAAATTCAGCTGCTTTTTCTCCCGCAATCTGTTTTGCTTTCATCTTTTTATCCCCCTATTCATTATGAATTTTAAAAGTAATATAGATAATTTTTCGGCTGTACATTAATTATATTACTTTTTGGCATAAAATTCTTTATATTTTAAAAAATATATTGGTTATTCTGTAAATATTTTATACCTCTTTCAGTTATTGAGGTACCTGCTCTGCCCCTGGCTATCTTTATCATATCATTTTCTTTTAACTTATTTAAAATTTTTCTAACTTCCATTTCTGATATTTCATAAAAGTTATGTCTAAAGTCTTCTTTTAAACTACGGCGGCCTGTATCATAACCATTTTGACTTAAATAATAAAGCCTTTTTAATATTAGAGTATCCTTATCTGGTGAATGGTCTTCTTTTTTTAAATAATCAGGTAGTTTATCAAAAGATAGTTTATCTCGACCAACCGTAACCATATATTTAATTGTATTTTTTAATTCTCTTACATTACCAGGCCAATCATATTTATGAATAAATTCTTTAAAATCTTTGCTTAAAAACCGCTCTTGATTCCATTTATCTAAATAATAGTCTACAAGAGTCGGTATATCATCTTGTCGCTTAGTTAAAGATGGAATCTTTATTTGAAAAACATTTAATCTATAAAAGAGGTCTTTTCTAAATTTACCTTCTTCCATTAATTGAATAAGGTCCTGATTTGTAGCTGCTATAATTCTTGTATCAATACCTATAATTGAATCACCACCGAGTCGCATTATTTCTTTTTCTTCAATTGCTCTCAATAATCTAGCTTGTAATTTTAATGGTAAATCACCTATCTCATCTAAAAAAATTGTACCACCTGCAGCCTGTTCAAAAAGTCCAATTTTTCCGCCTTTGCGAGCCCCGGTAAAGGCACCTTCTTCATAGCCAAAAAGTTCGGATTCTAATAAATTTTCCGGTAAGGTCGCACAGTTAATAGCAACATAGGGCTTATGGCTGCGATGAGAGTAATTATGAATAGCTCCCGCAAAAAGTTCTTTGCCAGTCCCACTGTCTCCTAGAAGTAGAACTGTAGAATCTGTTTTAGCAATCTTTTTACTTATCTCTTTTGACTTATTTATTAAATTACTATCACCGATAATATCTGCAAAAGTATGATCTGTATAATGACCCTTCCCGACTAACTGTTTATGAACTTTCTGTTGAGTTTTTACCATTTCTCTATAAGGTGAAATTATGATAATTTTACCGTAAAATTGCTCATCAAATTCTACAGATTTTACAGTAAAAATTAATTCTTTGCCTTTAAACTTTATCAATTTATCTTTTACTTCTTTTTCTTTTAGTATAAAATCAAGGTTATTTACTTTGTTAATTAAGATATTAATATCATTACCGACTACATTTTCTCTTTCTAAATTTAAAATGGTTTTAGCTTTATAGTTAATTAACTCAATTTGATTGGTTTCATCTGTTACAATAACACCACTTATTAATTCATCTAAAAGCAGTTCCCACTGATTTAATAGAACTCGCCTATTTTCCCAGCCGTAATCAAAACCATACCAAATAGTTGGAACTTTAATCAAATACTTTTTAATAATATTTTCAGCCTTTACACTATTAATTCTTAAAATGGATAAGATATCTAAAACATTTGAGATATCAAATACTCTATTCCCAATTAATATTATCTCTGCCTTAATATCTGGTAAGAAATCATAGGACTCATCTTCTGGTACAATAATATATTCAACAGAATCAGGATAATCAATTTTCCCTTCATAGTAGGGATAAAATTTAACATCAGTAACCCCTAGTTGATATAATAAGGCCATAGTTTCATTGGCCATATATTGATTTATATTTGTGACTAACACTTTCTTACCAGCCGGTATTTCTCTAATCTTATTTAAAGCCTCTTTTGTTATTGTCCTTTTCATCATTAAAGTAGGTGCATCACATCTGATTTTATCAACCATAATATTTAATATTTCTGGGTCTGTATATAATATTAGGTCTGTATCAGTAATGGGGGGTACAAACTCCATCTCTGGGTATCTATAATCTATTAAAAAGAGATTTGAAAATATCTTTTCTAATTCGCTTTTAAAATATTTGGATACCTGTTCATCAATGGCTAATACTGTGATTTTCTTTTTCATTTATATCACCTTTTCCAAGTAATAATGGGATGATATATATTGATAAGTGATAATTATCCCATTCGTTATATTATACATTAAACATAACACCTTGTTTTCCCTTTAATCTTAAGCTTCTTTTTGATTTTTATATTGGCATATAATATGCATTATACATAATTGAATAATAACTGGAATTATTTTATCATTATAATTAGGGGGTAAAATTTATGTTTAATAGTTTTGAAGAATTAAAAAGATATGTGGAAAAAAACGATGTTAAAACTTTAGACTTTAAAATCCCACAACTTAAAGGAAATTGGAAACATCTATCGGTACCAGCCCAAAGAATAAAATCAGCAATTTTTGAAGAAGGATTTGGCTTTGATGGTTCAAATTATGGCTATGCTAATGTTGAAAAAAGTGATATGGTCTTTAAACCAGATTTTAGAACTGCTTTTGTAGATCCATTTTGGGAAGAAAAAACTCTTGCTTTTTTAGGAAGAATTTATGAAGTAGGCGAAAAAGGCGATATACCTTTTAATGGAGAATCCCGCAATGTATTGTTAAGATCATTAGAATATATGCGCGAAAAAGACCACGCAGATCAATTTATCTTAGGACCTGAATTTGAATACTATGTATTCGATGAAGTCTATTACTGGAATCAAAACCACAATACAGGTTTTAATGTCTATTCTCAACAGGCAAAATGGGACCGTGATAATTATGACGGCTTTAAAGTTGATCCTAAAAAAGGCTACCATGTTGATGCCCCTCATGATAGAGATAAAGACCTAAGAGCTGCTATTTCATCTGCCCTTGAAAATCTCGGAATTAAAGTTAAATACCACCATCACGAAGTGGGTGCACCTGGCCAACATGAAATTGAAACCGAAAGAGTACCAGCTGAAAAAATGGCTGATGATACCATGAAAATTAAGTACTTTATTAAAAACATGGCCGTACAGTGGGGAAAAACTGCTACCTTTATGCCCAAACCTTTTTACGGGGAAGCTGGCAATGGTTTCCATGTTCATATGCAGCTTTTAAAAGAAAATGAAACAATCTTTAGTAGTGAAGAAAGTAAATATGCTGGCCTATCACAAAAAGCCTTACACTTTATGGGGGGAGTTTTAAAACATACACCGGCTTTAATGGGTTTAGCTGCTCCTTCTACTAACTCCTACCGCAGACTAGTTAATGGTTATGAAGCACCGGTAGCAATCTGTTTTTCTAAAGCAAACCGCTCTGCTGTAATTAGAATACCTGGTTATGCCACAGATCCAGCTGATAGAAGATTTGAATTTAGACCAGGTGATGCCTCTGGTAATTCCTATTTAACCTATGCCGCTTTACTTATGGCTGGTTTAGATGGGATTGAAAATGAAATTGATCCCATTGAAGAAGGCTATGGGCCAATTGATAAAAATATTTATGATTTAACTGAAGAAGAAAAAACTAATTTAGAATTTTTACCAAAGGATTTAGAAGAAGCTATAGAATGCCTCGAAAATGAACATGAATTTTTACTTAAAGGAAATGTCTTTTCTAAAGAATTAATTGATTCCTGGTTAGAAAGCAAAAAACACGAGTGTCAATATATTTACAACCGACCAACTCCCGATGAATACAAATTATATTTTGATGTGTAAAGTAAACAAGGGTTCCGAAATCATCTTTCGGAACCCTTGTTATATCAATTAAATACTTTATTTTACATAGTCAGGAACATAAACTTTCTCTTCAAAAGGTAATGAACTAAATTCAACTTCTGGTCCATTTACCCTAACAATTCTATCCTCATCAAAATGTTTTAAAAACTTATCGACACCTTTAATCGGTAGATCTAAGATGCCAGTCTTATAATGCATGGGAAAAACTACTTCTGGATTAATTTGCTTTACTATCTCATAAGCCTGATTGGCATCAATTGTAAAATGACCTCCAACTGGTATTAATAATACATCAATATCTTTTAATTTTTCTTTTTGGTCATCATTTAAGGGATGGCCTAAATCACCTAGGTGAGCTAACTTAATATCATCAAATGAATAGATAAATATTATATTTTCGCCTCTTTCATTGCCTTCTTTCTCATCATGAAAACTTGAGATCCCCTTAATTTTTAGCTTATTATCACTATAGCCGGCTGTATCTCTCACTATAGAAGGACTACCTGGTACTAAATCAACCGCATTATGGTCAAAATGATCATGGCTTACCGTTACAATATCTGCTTTATCATTTACGGTTTGATATGGCAAGTCTTTATTATAGGGGTCAATTACAATCTTTGTTCCTTCTGAGGTTGTAATCGTAAAGGTCGCATGACCCCACCATTTTATCTTCACTTTTTATCCACCTCCTAATAGTATGAAATTTTATTTAAATAATATATTTTCCATTACATTAATTACCTTATTCAATAAAGAAATTAATATCCTCCTTATTTTCGACTCGCTTCATAAATTTGAATGAATTCTTTAATACTTACTCTACTAATTAAATCCCCAATAAAATCAATTGGTATTTCCTCTATTCTTTTAAACCTAAGACAGGACTTGCCCATATTAACTTTAATACCTGTTTCTTTATATTTTTCTTTAAGTTCTTTTTCTAATTCTTTTGATTGATAGACTGGTGTTAGATAAAGGGAATAATAATTTTTCTGGGCAGCAATCGCAGCAAACATAAGAGGCTTCTTATTATAGGTATCTGGATATCTTGTAAGCGGTACCTCATAGCTAATCATTCCCCAGTTCATTGTTTCTTGATATCCTATCGGGAGATTTTCTAATACTTTATCTCTTAATTTTTTAACAACCTTCCTTTTTTCTGGTGATAATTCTTCTAAATACTCTTTAACTGTTTCAGCCCTACTTTTAACCAACAGTTCACCTCTTTTCTATATTCTCACCATCAGCAGTTGATTCAACTGAATTATGATAATAAAAGAGACTGTACTTATCAATGATAATTTCATATGCTTATTAAAGCTAATCTTATACTTTTTATTAACCCGATAACAGTTAAATAATAATACTCCTATGATTATTAAAGGAATAACATACAGATTTATACCCAACAATTGACCAATTCTTGCTTCATCCTGTAAGAGAAGCCTATTTGGATAGATTAAACTAATTAGATATGGTATAAGGCGGTATAAAAACGGAGTTAATACTAGATAGTATAATCTTTTATAATTTAACTTTTTCATTAGATAAAATGCTAAATAGGACTGGGCAATGGTAAAGGAAATCCCGGCAAAAATAACTAAAAAATAATGAGTATTGTTATTATAGGAGCCAACCAGAGGCCTTGATCCATTAAAATCAAATCCCATAGTATAGCCTAATATAGTCCCCATTAGAAAATGACCATATTCATGGATTATCACCGTTATTAAAGAAGCTATAAATAAAAATAAGTATATTCTATATTTTTTGATTATGCTCATTCAAATCACCTGTTTCATTATTATTATATAATTCGGCATTATTTTAAAAACATTAATACATTTAGTATATTATCTTTAATTAATTATTCAAACTCATATAACCCGATCATAACTCCATCTGGATCTTCTATATTAATAAATCTACCACCCTTGATTTGAAAGGGACCAGCTTTTATTTCTATATCTTTTCTCTTTAAAAATTCAATTGTTTTATCAAGATTATCTACACCAAAACCCATTTTAATTTTTGATTCTTTTTCTTCTATTGGTTTTACCCGGCCTTCACGTTCAATAAGTTCGATGGTATTTTTATTTTGATCCTCTAAAAATACTATCTTAACTCCTTCTTCAGGCTCTATTCTTCTAGCTACTTCTAAGTTCAATATTTCAGTATAAAAATCAAAAGACTTTTCTAATTTTGAAACTTCAATAGTATTAAAAAGAAAATCCATTTGATACACCCTTTCTAATCACTTGTTATTTCTTAATTCAAGATAAAAGTATTCATCTCCTTGTCTCTTTTCTAAAACGGAGAAGTTATAGTCCTTAGCTAAATTAATAAAGGTATCCACATTTTGATTATTATCCTGCCACTTAACACCATAACCCGTATCTATGGTTTCATTATTAAACTTGACTGCAAGTCTTGCTGCATATAATAACTCTTTATGTTCCTTTTTAGGTGGAATATCTAAATCCCAGACTATAAAACTGCGGTTTGGTTTTAAAACCCTTTTTACTTCCTTAAATACCTGTCCTATGTCATTTTTTTCTAGATACATCAGTGTGAAAAAAGAAGTAACCATTTCAAATTGATTTTGAGTAAAACCCATGTCTCTGGCATCCATAATTATCTGTAAGGCATCATTTTCAGGTGCTTCTAGTAGTTCATCTTCATTAATATCAATAGCTACAACATTATCCCCATAAATTTGCCCGATAATTGCTTCTCCGCCACCACCAATATCAAGAATTCTACCTGTATTCTTTTTTACTTCAACTTCAACAACCTGCTTTTTTGTATAAAATATCTTATCCTGATCAATTTCAGCCACTCGAAAATACCTCCTCGATGTTTGATTTGTATTTGATATCCCAATTATATAGTTTAAACTTATAAAAACCTTGTTTTATGATGGGATCATTACTACATAATTCTATGGCTTCAGCATAGTTTGCTGCTTTTAATACAACCATACCGCCATCCTTATCTTCAAACCCACCTGCCATTAATAATTTTGTTTCCTGTAAATTTTCAATGTACTTCAGATGATTGTTAAAAATTTCTTTACTTATCCTTTTATCAGTTACTTTTTCATCAAGCCGCACAAAAATATTTTCTTCCAATATTATTTGCTCCTTTATGATATTTTAGATTTTTCTGTTACTTCAGCTAACTTTTTCTCAGCAAGTGAAACTAAAATAACAGAGACAATAATTAAAATACTGCCAGCAAAATGGTACCAGGCTAAAAACTCATTAAATACTAATATGCCTACTATTAAACTCGTTATAGGTTCAAAGGTACTTAAAATTGAAGAAGTAGTCGCAGTAATATATTTTAGGCCGGCCTGAAAAGACACCATGCCAAAGATATTACAAACTAATGCAACCATGACCGTACTCAAAAGTCCTTTATAATTATAGTTCAAACTCATATTACCTGTAGCCAAAGTTAGTATAAAAACAATATAGGTGTTAAATAAAGAAAGATAAAAGGTTATTACAAAACTATTTAGATCATTTATATTACTATTAGAAACCATTAATATGTAGTAACTATAGAGAATACCAGAGATTAAGGCTAGCCAAAAACCAATCATACTTATATTCGAAAAAGATCCAAAACCCATTAGAAAGTATATCCCGGATATAGATAAGATGAGGGCAAGCACTTTTTTCTGGCCTATTTTTTCTTTATATAAAAATACAGAACTTAACATAACAAAAACAGGATAGACAAAATGGAGCGTCATCGCCAATCCGGTGGGCATGTATAAAAAGGATATGTATAAAATAACTAACATGATGGAATAGCCAAATAAGCTTACTTTAAACAAGGTCTTATATTGAGCTTTAGTTACCTTCATATCAAGGTTATAGAGTTTTATAAAGATAAATAATGCAACTGCAGCAAATAGGGAGCGATATAAGGTAAAACTATAGGGATTAAACCCATTAGCATAGGCAGTCTTAGCTAAAAATCCCTGAAATCCAAAGCCTACTGCTGCAAATATTGTTAACAAGATTCCTTTTGTTTTATTCATATTTATCCACCTTATTTATCCAAAAATAATACATAAATTATAAAATTATATTCTTGTTTTTACTATTTCAACTATTAAAGATTGAATTTATTTAATTATCCCTTTTAATATTAACCTACCAATTAAAGCTAAAAATATGCTAGTTAATATCCTTAATAGATAATATTTTACAAACTTTTTTTTCTTTCCATTCTTTGAATCTTGCTAAAGATTTATATGTAATAAACTGAACTCCCAAACAACAATCCATTTAAAAACAGTCAATATTATTAATTAAACTTAATTGTTTTTTAAAATATTTAAATAAATATATGTCCGGCATTTTTATTGTTTGCCAATACTGATAATCAAAACTTTCATCAAAATAGTTTAAGATTACTCCCAGCCAGGTCCCATGACCAGCCACTATGATATTTCCTGCCTCATGGTTATTTACAATCTTGTTTAATGCTTTTAAACCTCTTTCTTGTACTTCTTTTAAAGATTCTCCACCGGGTAAAGAATATTCAAAATCATTCCATTGATTATTTGCATATTCAAAAAAATCATCTATGTAATGGTCAGCCACTTTTCTTTCCTTTAAGTTATCCATTAATTCAATACTTAGTTCTTTATCCTTGGCAATATATTTTATGGTATCAATTGCCCTGAAGTATGGACTTGCATATATCTTATCAATGTTTATATCTTTAAATGTATCTACTAACTCTTTCGCATCTTCTATTCCTCTGGCTGAAAGAGGTCTATTAAAGTCTTCATCTTCAGCTCTATAAATTGTTTCGGCGTGTCTTATAAAATACAAGTTCAAATTCAATTATCTTCCCCTTCTCTATCTATTATAATATTATCTTTAATGTATTGTAGTGCTTTCACTTCCCGCAATGCCCAAAGGGGAGTTTCACTATAACTTTCCATAATTTCTATATTATTTGCAATTGCTTCATTAATATCTACCCACCTTGTTTCTAATTCCAACTCCAACTCATAATCTTCTAAATCTAAATAACCTAATTTTTCTTTAATATCAGTTAGATAATAATATGAGGTCATTTTAAAGATATCATAGCCTTCCATAGGAGCCGTATTATATTCAATAATTTTTCCCAGGGGATTAATATCTATCGAAATTATTAGTCCGCATTCTTCCATTATTTCTCTTTTTAAGGCCTGAAAACGGGTTTCACCTTTTTCTACTCCCCCACCTGGGAAAGCATAATCACCGTATTTTTGAGAATAAAGCATCAGAAGTTTATTGTCTTTTAATATAACTCCCCGCACTGCTTCCCTTGTAAATGTTTTTTGGGAAAGATCTAAATTATCTCTCTTATATATGATTTTATCCAACTGCATCCATCTTCCTCCATTTAACACTTTTTATACTTTTTTAAATTCAATTGTTTTTTCACTGTTACGCTCTAAATTTAATGGCAAATTTTCTGTCATTTCCATTATACACTGCTTTTTTAAAGTATGATCTTTAAAAGATAGGTTTCCTCCCACTTTTAACATACCGGAGATGCTCTTGACAGTTACCCTCATATCATTTATATCATGTAGAGTATCATACAGAATAACTACATCTATACTCTCTTTATCAATCTTTTTGATATTATGACCGTCAATATATTCTATATTTTCTAAATTACTAATTTTAGCTTTCTTCTTAACTTTCTCAAAAGCTATAGGATTAATATCAACTGCAAATACCTTACCCTCATTTCCTACCATTTGAGCCAAAGGGATTGTAAAGCGGCCGGGGCCACAACCATAATCGACCACATGATCACCAGGCTGAATATTAGTTTGTTTTAATATCTCATCCGGAGGAGAAAATATTGACTTAATCTTATATTCAGCCACCATTAAATTAAAACTAATTTTATCTATCAAACCAACTTCTTTCATTTTTTTCCACTCCTTTAAAATAATCCGTTATAAATGAAAACAAGGAGTTATCAGTTGGAGAATATTTTTTAAACAATAATATTTTAACATTTAATTCAAATATTTTTACTTATTCTCTTTTGTAATTTGACTCCTATATTGATTATAGCCATATATAGATTAGACAAGATTGCATAAGAAAGCATACTTCCCAAAACCTTCATATTACTTAAATTAGAAAGTCCAATCACTAATACTATTAATGTTACGGTCCAGATTAATAGTTGGGCAAAGGAAATTATTTTTCTTTGTAATTCATGTTTAAAAATAAAATAACTAATTAAAAGTGCTAAAACTACTGTGATTAATGCCCAGAAATTATAAAACATAGTTAAATCTCTCCTTGCTGTGTATAGTTTTTTAATTAAATTGTAGATAATTCCTCTTAATTACTTTTATTCTCTATTTTCAAATCTTTTCCTTTTATTAATTATCATGATTATCGGATTTTTTTTATATAAGATGAGGGTTATTGCAAAGATACTTTAAAATCTTTACAATAACCCTTTTAGAGTTAATCCAATTCATTTAATTCTTTTGATCTTAAGGCAGCTTCTTTAACTGCATCTATTAAAATACCTCTTACTCCATGTTTTTCTAATACTTCAATACCTCTAATCGAAGTTCCGCCCGGTGAAGTTACCATATCTTTTAAAACACCGGGATGGTTTTCAGTTTCTAAAACCATTTTGGCAGACCCCAACATGGTTTGGGCAGTTAATTTTAAAGCCATTTCTCTTGAGATACCGGTTAGAACTCCACCATCGGCTAAAGCTTCAATCATTATATAGATAAAGGCAGGTCCGCTGCCGCTTAAACCGGTTATTGCATCCATTAAGTTTTCTTTAACTTCTACAACTTCACCGACTCCTTCAAATATCTCATGTACTAACTTAATATCAGGGTCAGTTGCATTACGCCCGGGTGCAATAGCAGATATACCAGATTTAACCAATACAGGTGTATTAGGCATAACTCTAATCGTCCTTACATCTAAAGGAAGTTTTTCTTTTAAATGTGAGTTGCTTATCCCAGCTGCAATAGAAATAATTAGTTTGCCTTTCACCGCTTCACTTATTTCTTCTAATACATTATCTATTACCTGTGGTTTAATAGCCATCAGGACTGCATCGGCATTTTTTACTCCATATACATTATCATTTGTGGTTTCTATACCACCATAGTCTTCATTATTTTTAGTTTCTTTAGCTTTTATGTCACTGCCAATAAGCTCATCTGCTTCATAAAGTCCTGAATTTAATATGCCCTGCACTAAGGCTGTTCCAATTTTACCGAGTCCGATTATACATAATTTCATATTTACCACTACTCCCTTATTTGTCCTTTGCCATAGATAACATATTTAGTTGAGGTTAATTCATTTAAACCCATAGGGCCTCTGGCATGCATCTTTTGAGTACTAATACCAATTTCGGCTCCTAGTCCAAATTGATTTCCATCCGTAAAGCGGGTCGAAGCATTTACATAAACAGCGGCGGCATCAACCTCATTTAAAAACTGCTGGGCATTTGTGTAGTTTTCAGTAATAATTGCTTCGGAATGTTTTGTACCATATTTATTTATATGTTCTACTGCATGATCTACACTATCTACAACTTTTAGGGATATAATATAGTCTAAATACTCTTTACCCCAGTCACTTTCCTCAGCTTTTTTAATACTATTTTCAATCTTAACAGCTGTTTCATCTCCTCTGATTTCAACATCATATTCAGAAAGTACTTTAGCAATACGTGGTATGAAATCCTGGGCTACTTCACGGTGTATTAACAAACTTTCCGCTGCATTACAAACCGCTGGACGGCTGGTCTTAGCATTGACGACAATCTCAGCTGCCTTTTTGATATCAGCTGTTTGGTCGACAAAAATATGGCAGTTACCTACTCCAGTTTGAATAACCGGTATCTTAGATTCATTGAGAACTCTATTGATTAACTCTGCCCCACCACGAGGAATTAATAAATCGAGGTGTTCATTTAAAGTCAGCAGTTCTTTGACTGCTTCACGGTCAGTAGTCTGAATCAACTGGACAGTACCGGCTGGCATCCCAGCTTTTTGCACATTTCCCTGTATGATTTCAGTTAATATTTTATTAGAATTAAAAGCATTTGATCCACCTCTTAATATTACTGTATTACCGGATTTAAGACATAAAGCAGCTGCATCAACTGTTACATTAGGCCTTGCTTCATAGATAATTCCTATTACACCTAAAGGTACTCTCATTTTGCCTATTTGTAAACCATTCGGCCTCTTCTTCATTTCTAATATATCACCAATGGGATCATCTAGTTCTGCCACCTCTTTTAAACCATCGGCCATACCTTTTATCCTGTTTTCATCTAAAGCTAAACGATCTAAAAAAGCTCTTGATAAGTCTTGATCTCTTGTTTTTTCCATATCTTTTTCATTTGCTTGCAGTATTTCAGATTGTCTATTTATTAATCCTTCCGCTATATTATATAAAGCTTTATTTTTAACCTCACTGGTAATAGTTGCTGTTTGTAAAGATGCTTCTTTGGCTAATTTAGCCTGACTGATAACTTCTTCTCTAATACTCATAATCTTCTCCTCCTTTTATTTGCTTGAAACTTCTCTTTTACACTGATTTTCATTTGGTAAAAAAGTAGTACCAATCTTATACTCTTTGCCTTCTTTAACCATCTCAATGATCTTACTAATTACATTATCACGATAGGCAGGTCCGATAACCATTGTTATTTTTGAATCATTAGCTATTTTAGCAGCTTCAAGTTTTGTTTTCATTCCGCCCGTTCCGACAATACTCCCTTCACTACCAGCCTTCTCTTCAATATCTGGTGTGATGTTTTCTACCTTATTGATCAGCTCTAAATCATCTTCAGTATCACAGGGAATCTTATTATATAGTCCCTCCACATCAGTTAATAAGATTAATAGATCTGCTTTGGTTAATCGGCTGACCCGGGCTGATAGAGTATCATTATCACCAAACCTGATCTCATCAGTGGCAACTGTATCATTTTCATTAA
>CAYSHP010000056.1:0-15632 GCA_964430875.1 uncultured Halanaerobiales bacterium | reverse complement strand
TCTACCTGATTTTGTGCCGAAATCAATTCCAATTGAATATTTTTTACTCAACTTTTTTCCCTCCTAATTTTGATATTTTAATAAAATATTAAGTTTGACCATAATATGATTCTTTACCATGTTTTCTAAGAAAATGTTTATCAAGTAAGTTAGGATTAATGGAAGCTCTCTGTTCATCTAATTGAACAGTTCTATATGCCATCTTAGCAACTTCTTCTAAGACAACAGAATTTTTAACTGCAGCCATAGCATCTTCTCCCCAGACAAATGGTCCATGGCTATTTACTAATACAGCTGGTATTTCATTTTCATCAATTTCATCAAAGGTTTCAACGATAACCTGGCCGGTATTCTTTTCATATTCTTTTTCAATTTCCGGATTAGACATTTTTCTTGTACAAGGAATTTTACCATAAAAGTGATCAGCATGGGTAGTACCAAAACAGGGTATTCCCTTACCGGCCTGCGCCCAACCTGTTGCCCAGGATGAGTGGGTGTGTACGATTCCACCAATCTCGGGAAAGTGTTTATATAATTCAAGATGGGTAGCAGTGTCTGAGGAAGGATTTAAATTACCTTCAACTGTTTCTCCTGCAAGGTTAACTACTACTAATTTTTCTTCAGTTAATTCTTCATAAGGTACTCCACTGGGTTTAATTACTATTAAGTCATTTTCCCGATCAATTTCACTTACATTACCCCAGGTAAAGGTAACTAAATCATATTTTGGTAGTGCTAGATTGGCTGTTAAAACTCTTTTTTTAATTTCATCCAGCATTTCTGTACCTCCTTTATAACATATTATTAAACAAAAAGAGACTCTAAACCTTTTTTTAATTTTTTAAAAATTCATTATTTTAAGTAAAATATTTATAAAAAGCATCCACATATTTTTATTAGTACAGAGAATTTTAAAAAACAATATTAAATCTTAGTTTTCTATAAATATAATCAAAAAAAGCTAACTGATTACATAACCAGTTAGCTACTAATATTAAATGTTTTTTTAAAGATAACAAGCAGCATCTTTATCGACAATTACCGTAACATCAGGATGGGTTTGTAATAAAGTGGAAGGAGTACAGGTATTAATCTGTCCACTTAAGGTTTTATTAATTGCAGAGGCTTTATTCTCACCCGCTGCCATAATAATTATCTTATCTGACTTAAGGATGGTGGAAATTCCCATTGTTAATGCTTTTTTAGGAACATCTTCTTTACTATTAAAAAATCGAGAGTTTGCCTCTCTTGTTTCTTCTGTAAGTTCTACAAGATGGGTTTTATCTTTTAAACTTTGAGAAGGTTCATTGAAACCAATATGACCATTAGGACCAATACCCAATATTTGCAGATCAATTCCGCCTGCCTGTTCTATCTTTCTTTCATATTCTTCACATTCTTTTTTAATATTTTGGGTTTTCCCATCAAGGATGTGTATGTTTTCTTCTTTGATATTTATATGATCAAAGAAGTTATTATACATATAGTAATGGTAACTTTGTGGATGGTCAGGAGAAAGACCATAATATTCATCTAAATTGAAGGTAGCTACTTTTGAGAAGTCAACCTCTCCTCTTTTATACATAGTAATCAACTGACTATACATTTCTAAAGGAGTGCCTCCGGTTGGGAGACCTAAGACTGAGTCTGGTTTTTCATTTATTTGATGTTTTACTAATTGAGCAGCTTTTTTACTCATCTTTTCATAATTTTTTTCTACTATTACTTTCATTCTATTGACCCTCCTTGGGGCAAGCCCACGAAGTTTACTAGCAGACTTTAACTTCTATCACCTTTATTTTTTGAATGATCTAGTTTTATTTTGATTGATTTAATTTCAAAAGGTTGCATATCAAAGTAAAGATAATTTTCTTTATAATTAATGTTTTCATTTAGTTTATTTTCTATTAAATTTACTACTTCTGCATCCTTAATATCTTTATATAGTTTAACTTTTACATTATCTTTTCCACCATATGGTTCATACAGTCTTATAACTATATCATTAGAATTATCTTCTGATTTTTTGATTACTTCTAATTTAGAATTACCTTTTTTAACTTCTGCAAATGATTGCTTGCTATTTATAGCTTCTTCACTATTATTATTAACATCTTTTATTTCTTTTTTCAATACTTTTCTGTTTAAATCATCTGCATGTTTTAAAAGATTACTTTGATAATAGATACCTTGATGAGTATAGATTGAATAAGTAAATTCATGAACTCCATAATCGGCTGTTTGATCTGGATAATTAGGAGCCTTAAGTAAGGTTAATCTTAGTAAATTATCCTTGATATCATAACCATATTTACAGTCATTTAAAATACTAAATCCAAGTCCTACTTCAGATAAGTCTGCCCAACGATGTCCTGGTACTTCAAACTGAGCCTTTTCAAAAGTAGTATTATTTGTTGTAGGCCTAGTTATATTCCCATATGCTATTTCATATCTGGCTTGATCATTTATAATATTAACAGGCCAGGCAGTTTTTACAAGGACCTCTCTATCTTTCCAATCTACTCTATTTTTAATATCAATTCTATCTAGTTTATCATATAATATGATATTTTGTTCAAATGTAGATTTTTTAAAAGTCCAATTTAAATAGGCAATCTTTTGATTTTGATATGCTTTGATTTCGAATTTATTTAAACTTAATATATCTTCAATTCTATGGTCTTCAAAATCAGCATCCTGTTCCCAGGCTTCAAATCTAGAGGGTTTGTCTATAAAGAACTGTAGTTCATTACCATATTTGCCTTCTTCAATTAATTCTACCTCTCTTCTTTTATCATATAAGGAACTTATTTTACCTTTTTCAAAAGTTATTTTGTAGAAATCATTTTCCATTGAACTACTGTCATTAATTATTTTTTTACTTTGATTATTTTTATTATTATCTTTTATTATTTTAATTATTTTATAGCCAAAAGCTGGAATGTTTTCAAGATAAACTTCATAAATATTTTTTTCATTTAAATTTTTACGATAACTAAAAGCAAGTGCCTTATTATTATCATAATCATAAAAGGAGATATTATTTTTATTTATATCAAGTTCTGATTCTTCAAACTGAATATATGTATTTCTTTTATGGTCTAAACCATTCCAAACAAGATAATGTTTATTATTATCATTGCTATCTAATTTAATTTCCTTTTTTAGCTTATCCAAAGTGTTGTTAATTATTTTATCAAGACTTTTATCTACTTCATTATATATATCATTGACATCTTGATATACTTCTTTGATAGAAGAACCAGGAATAATATCATGAAACTGATTTAAATTAATTTTTTTCCAGTTGTTTTCAATTTTTGATTGGGGATAGATATCAGTTAAGGTATTTAAGATTTCTGCTTCTCTAATTTTTTCTTCTAATCTTCTATTTTGTAATTTAATTTCAGCTTGGCTTGTATAAGTACCGCGGTGGTATTCTAAATATAGTTCCCCTTTCCAGGTAGGGTATTCTATATCATTATTAATCATATTTTCATTTAAATTTTCAAAATATTCTCTAGGTTGTGCAAATTCAAGCTGTGGCAAATAAGGAAATTTATTAAATCTTTTAATCTTATTAATAAAGTCGGCGGTTACGCCGCCTCCTCCATCACCATATCCATAGATATAGATTAACTCATCATCGGGTATAACTCTATCTTTTTTAAAGTAATTTGAGGAATCACCATATTTAAATTTAAACTGATTATCTTCTTTTTGTACTTCATAATTATCTTTAAGATCTAAAATATTTTTGGCAGTAATTTCACCATTATAGGTTTGGGGTAAAATTACTCTGGGAACATGTGTTAATACATCTGTACCATCTAGTCCTTCCCAATGAAAAATTGAGTAAGGAAATTCATTGGTGTCATTCCAGGATATTTTTGAAGTCATAAAGTAATCTACTTCCGATTTTTTCATAATTTGGGGAAGTGATGCGGTATAGCCAAAGACATCCGGCAGCCAGCAGACTTTAGAATCAAAATCAAATTCTTCTTTGATAAACTTTTTACCATATAAAAACTGTCTAACTAATGATTCACCACTCAGTAAATTAGTATCAGCTTCAACCCACATCCCACCTTCTGGCTGCCAATTATTGGCTGCAATCTTGGCTTTTATCTTTTTATAAAGTTTTGGGTAATATTCTTTTATATACCAATAAAGTTGTGGTTGAGATTGAATAAATTTAAAAGAAGGGTATTCCTCCATTAAATTAACAGCAGTTGAAAAACTGTGGGCGGATTTACGGATAGTTTCTTTAAACTGCCAAAGCCAGGCCACATCAATATGAGCATGTCCAAAACAGGCAATTTTATAAGAAGTTTCATAATCCACTTCATCTATTAAAGCTTTAAATCTTTTATTTAAATAATCATAATCTATTTGAGATCCGGTTTGAATAAAAAACTGCATTTTTATATTATCTCTTATTTCTTTTAATTTATCGACTTTTTGGGCTTGATTTCTTTGTCTTAAAGTATCAATTAGATCTTTTAATGATAAGATATTATAATAAAATTCCTCTGCCTTTTTATTTATTAATAAAAGTTCAGCAGTATTAAATTTATGTTCATAATTAGGATCGGGTACATATATTTTATTAATTCTATCTAAGGTTGCTTCTATTTTTACTTCTACTTCTTTTCCTAAATATTTATCTTTGTTTAAAGTAACATGGGAATGGTTGCGGTCTAAACCCTGTATTAGTTCATTATTTAGATAAAAAGCAGCTTCTCCCCCAGTCTCTATATGAAATACTAGTTTTTGGTCATCATTTAGTTCAGAGGGTAAGATTATCTTTGTCTTGAAAAATGTAGTTACATCTTCATCTTCAGACCAGTTTTCACCTAATTTAAAATCCTGCCAGTCTGTTATATATTGATAGTGATCAGCTTCTTGATAATAGGCTTCTCTTTTCTGCCATTTTTTTATTTCTTTTTTTGGTTTTGGTAATATTTCTTCAATTTTTGCTAATAATTCTTCCATAATATCAACCCTATCTTTCTATACTAAGATAAATCTTTTTCCATTTCATTGATAATATTCTCAGTAATAATCTGTGGTCTAGTGATTGCTGCCCCAATTACAACTGCATAAGCTCCTGCCTTTAAAGCCTTTTTAGCTTGTTTACCATTTTTATAATTACCTTCAGCTAAAAGCGGAATATTAGTAATTTCATTTAATTCTTTGACTAATTTGATATCAGGTCTTTTTCTATCTTGAGTGTTTTTTGTATAACCCGATAAAGTAGTTGATAGATAGTCTGGCCTCAAATCTTGTAAAGTTTTTAAATCATTAGTTGAAGATATATCAGCTATAATACCTTTATTAGGAAATTCATCTCTTATCTTATTAAATATATAATTAAGTGATTCTGGTCTATCACGGTTAGTACAATCAATAGCTACATAATCAGCCCCAGCTGCAAGTACATCTTTTACATCCTGATAGGTCGGTGTTATATAAACCTCATAATCAGGCAGTTCTTTTTTCCAAAGACCAATTATAGGTAAATCAACTTCTTGTTTTATGGCTTTAATGTCATCTGGTGAATTAGCTCTTATACCAGACGCTCCACCAATTTTGGCTGCTTTTGCCATTTTAGCCATAATCTTTGCACCATGTAAAGGTTCATTTGATAAGGCTTGGCAGGATACAATTAGGGAGTTATATTTTAATTTCTTCATCTGAGTTTGATTACCTCCAATTTATATTATTTATCTATTTCTATTTTAACTTCGAACATCCGATTCCAGGGCATTTCAACACTAAAATCATAGTTAAAACACTTTAAATTATTGTCTTTGAATTTATTTAAGCTTTCTTTAACTTTATTTGAAATCAATTTGTTTTTATCTTTTAAATCAAAGTAATTTAAACCATATTGATCTAAGTTTGCAGTTAAATTTGCTCTAATACTGTGTTGATAACCCCAATCTTCTAAGTACCTTAAAAAAAGAAATCTTTTTGAATACTCTTTTTGTTCTTTAGTTAAGCCATTATTTTGTTGATAGTAGTTTAAAATATTAGTGTGTGCAATTGTAGTTCCTAAACTATTTGAAGAAGTATTCCAGCCTGCATAGGCTGATATTTTATCTAAAAGCTGATTATTTTTTAACATCTGCAATAAATAATCATCTGCACCATTTAAGACCGCTACATCTGCAATTGAAACTGTTTTGCCTTTTTTCAAATAATATTTAATAGACTCAATAAAGTCATGTAGATTACGGCTAGGGTCTATCATATCTTCTTTATTTAAGATTGATTCCCAACCTTCAATAGAATTCATCGTTCCTTCAGTTGGAGTATTTACAAATAATATATAGTCTGACTTTTTTGGACTATCAATTACTAAACCATTAGCAGCGAGAATTTGATATTTAACAGTTTGTTCTAGTGGTCTATCCTCTAAATAAGGTGTAATTGTCTTACCTCTTTCAGATGAATATTTTACATATACTTTTGGTCGATAGTTATTTTTATCTAAAAAGGCTCTAATAGTTAATATGGAACCCACTTCATCTGCACCTGGATAAGAATATATGTTATTTAATAGTTCTTTATCTTTTACTTTCTTAATAATTTTTCGCCTTTCCTTGGCAGAAAAACCGTATTTCGAGTTATCATCCATCGGAAAGATTAAAAAGTCAATATATTCATTTTCTACATAATCAATTACCTTTTTATTCAGGGAATGATTTTTATTTCTTCTTTTTAAATAATCTTTCATAATTTTATCGGGTATATTTTCCTTAACATCAGCAAACTTTTCTTTTTGGGATTGATCTGCTAAATTTTGTTCAATTAAGTCACTATAGTATCCAAATTTAAATATATCTGCCCCATAATTATCATAATAATCTGGTTCTTCATCAGAGCTATTATAGGCAGGTACTCTGGTGATTAAATTAAAGGCCATAATTTTAATTTCTGGATTTTTTTCTTTAATATCTTTAATTAAGGACAATCTGGAAAACATTTTATCTTTTTTAAGATGATGGATACGAGATGGTAAGATGCCACCAAAAACTAACATATCAATAGATAAAACAAGATGGGAAACATCTTTAATATTATCCATTATCCATCTATGTAATTGTTGAACATTGGCTGCTCTTTTTTTATGACCTAAAATACTTTTTGGTGGTCTAAGTAAATTATCTAAAGAAATATTATATATCATGTTTGGATAATCATAGTTACAGGGTCTTTCATCTAAAGGGATATACATAATTTTATCTGACATAATAAATTCCACCTTTTGTAATTAAATATCTGCACCCCAATTAAGCATATTTTCTTTAACTTTTTTACCATTAATATTATTAACATTCTTTTCTTCTTTAACTGCTTGGGCAGCGGCAATTCCAGCTGCTTCTCCAGTAGCTCTACAGATCGGTTGTATTCTTACAGCAGCTTGTAAAGAAAAAGAAGAAGATATTGATTTACCGGTAACTAATAAGTTATTTATCGTTTTAGGGATTAAAGATCTAAAAGGGATTTGATAATATTCTCCCTTATTGAGATGTTCTAATTTCAATTCATCACCATGAATATCAATAGGATAAGCAGAACTAGCAATAGCATCTGCAAATTTAGCTCTATTTTCATAATCTTTACGGTCTAAATAATATTCCCCAATTATACGCCTGCTCTCTCTTATACCTATAATTGAGGCTTCTGAAGCGATATAACTTTCTTCAAATCCAGGAAAGTATTTTCTAAAAAACTTTGCTAATCTTTTAATCATCTTACGGCCTCTAACTATAGATTTTGTTAATTCTTGTTGATCATTACTGTTTATATGGCCTGGTATTTCCGGACAGTTAAAGTACATTGCTTTCGTCATGCCGGGTATTGTAAAGGCTTGAAAATACTTACCGTCCTCTCTTTTTATATCACCATTTTTAAGGGCTTTTTTAAATACAGGTTTTAAAGCAAAATTTTCTCCCCAGACCATGGCAGTTTCAATTAAAGGATATTCTAGTCCATAATCTTGACCTAATTCGTTTAAAAAATCCACAAATCTTTTAATTTCAATATTACCCATCGTAAATCTTAAAGAAACCGCTTGATATTTGCCTTCCTCATAACCTTCTTTACAGGGAGCACCAGCTCTATAAGCAACAAGTGCTTCTCCTGTAGCATCAATAAATTGTTGAGCTGAATAAGCAACTAAACCGTTTTTATTACTAACAATTATAGCCTGAATTTTCCCATTATCAACAACGGGTTTAATAAACTCAGTATCATAAATTAAATCTGCTTCATATTCTATAAGTAAATTTTCTAAGGTATGTTTTAATATTTCAGGATTAAACCATCCATCATTTCCATTCGAATCTTTAGCACCATAACCTTCTTTTATCAATCTTTTTTTGATTTCTTTATTAAAAGCAGAACTATCGGGATTGCCTTCCATTTTAACGGGCATCATAGGTGTTACCTGGCCTAAAGTAGCCGTTCCACCTAAAGCATTTTCTTTTTCAATTACTAAAGTGTTTGCACCTAAGCGAGCGGCGGCAGCCCCAGCGGTAGAACCAGCTGTTCCTCCTCCAATGACAATCACATCATAATGGTCTACTATTTTAATATCTTCTTTGAAACTCACTTTACTTTCCATTTAGATTACCCCTTTATGGCTCCTGCCATTGCTCCTTTAATAAAGTAGCGCTGGAGGAATAAGAATAAGATAATAATCGGAATGATTGAAATAAGTGAACCAGAGGCTATTAATCTCCAATTAGAAGAAAATAATCCCGACAAGTAGGAAATACCTACAGGTAATGTATAATACTGAGGGTCACTAATTACAATTAAAGGCCACATAAAACGGCTCCATGACATCATAAAGGTAAAGATAGCTAAGGTAGCAATAGAAGGCTTAATGAGTGGTAAAAGAACCTTATACCAGATTTGAAAACTATTACAACCGTCAATTATAGCAGCCTCTTCAATATCTATTGGAATTGTAATAAAGGCCTGTCTTAATAAAAAGATCCCAAAGGCATTGACAGCTACTGGTAAGATTAAGCCGGTATAACTATCTGTCATTCCGGATTTTACACTGATAATATAGATTGAGATCATTAAAATTTGAAAAGGAACCATCATTGTACCTAATATTCCATAAAATATGATATTTTTAAATTTAAATTCCATTCTAGCAAGTGGATAAGCAGCTAAAGCTGATACAAAAATATTAATAGCAATAGTTGCTAAAGCCACAAAAGTACTATTTAAAAAGAATCTACCAATTGCAATCGCATTCCATACCTTCTTAAAGTTAATTAAAGTTGGATTTTTCGGAATCAAACTGGGAGGATAGGAAAAAATATTTTCTCCTCCTGATTTAAGAGCAGTTGATAATAACCATAAGAAGGGACCGATTGTAATTAAAGCAATTATTGTTAATAAAAAATATAATAAAATCTTTTTTAAAATATTATTGAATTCATTAGACATCTTCTTCCCTCCTCATCATCTATTCCTGTCCCAAGACTTTAAAGTTAATAAAAGATAAAATAAATATGATAACAAATAAAACAAAACCCATTGCGGCAGCATAACCTAAGTTAAGATTTTCAAAAGCTTTTTCATAAATATAAAAAACTAATGTTTTGGAACTGTTTATCGGTCCACCTTTGGTCATTACATAGACCTCAGTAAAGACTTTCATGGCAGCTATTGAAGATAAGATAGTTACTAATAAAATGCTGGGCTTTAAAAGCGGTATAGTAATATGTAGATGTTTTTGCCACCAGTTGGCCCCATCAATTTGTGCTACCTCATATAAATCCTGGGGGATACTCTGTAAACCGGCTAAATATATAACCATATAGTAACCTAAACCCTTCCAAATGGTAACAGCCATTACTGAATAAAGAGCATAGTCTGTACTTGTTAACCAGCTTATGGGTTCATTAATTAAGCCGATAGTTTGTAATAAATAATTTAAGAGTCCATTACCTCTATAAAGCCACTTCCACATTATACCTACTACAACCATTGAAGTTACAACTGGTATATAGTAAGCAGCCCTAAACCATTTAATACCTTTTAACTTCCTATTTACTAAAATAGCAATAAAAATAGGTAAAATAACTAAAAGGGGTACTACTCCAATTAAATAAATAAAAGAGTTCTTTAATGTTTTCCAAAATAAGGGATCATTTAATAGATCCTGATAGTTTTGATTGCCTACATAAGAGGCTTCTTGTATCATATTATAATTAGTAAAACTCAAACGGAAAACATCCACAATTGGATAAAATAAAAAGATACCCATAAAGATTAAGGCGGGAACTAAAAAGAGATAAGGAGTATATGTTTTTCTTAATTTCATAAAAATCTCTCCTATAAATTACAGGTATCGCACCCTAAAAGTGCGATACCTGCTATAAGTTTAATTAATTAGACATTATATTGTTCCATTCAGTTTCTGCATCACTAATTGCTTCTTTAGGTGATTTTTTACCTAAGAGAGCATTTTGTACCATTTGATTGATTACTTCATTTAATTGACTTTGATTTTCAATGGGGGGAACTAAGTTTTCGGCTCTTTCTAACTGTTCAGCACTAACTTTTTTAGCTTTATCTTTTACAGAATTAGGGTCTATCTCTGTAAAGTAAGGAGCTTGTGCTGCTTTTTTAGTTGATGGTAAAATATTAACTAACTTACAGAACTCAAGTTGGTTTTCGTTGTTAGTAATATAGGCTGCAAATTTTAAAGATGCATCTTTGTATTCAGTCTGCTCTAAAACAGCGATATTCATTACTGCTACTCCAACTTTTTGAGCAGATCCAGAAATTTCTGGAGCAACTCTAGTTTTTTCAAAAATTTCAGGTGCATTTTCTTCAATTCTGCTTAAGAACTGAGGTCCAGTTAAGAGTATTGCAGCCTGACCGGACTGATAAAAGTCAACTGCAGCATTATGGCCTTCAGTAACTGTTTCTTCTGGAATTAAACGTTCTTCGTACATTCTAGCCCATAATTGTAAGAATTCAACTGATTTTTCTGTATTAAAGGCTGCTGTACCATCATCATTCATTAGAGGGATTCCTTCTCTAACCATATATTCCATATACCGGCCAGTTTCTGCAATGGGGGGTAAGAATATAAATTTACCTGTTTTCTCTTTAATTTGACGTCCCATTTCTAAGAGTTCCCAATAATTTTGTGGGGGATTATCTGGATTTAGACCAGCGTTTTCAAAAATAGTTTCGTTATACATGGTTACACTTGTTGATAGATACCAAGGAATTGCATGTGTTTCACCTTCATAAGTATTAGCTTTCCATACTGTAGGGAAATACCTATCCTTAACATCGTCACTTAAGTTTGCATCCATATCTACTAGAGCATCTAATTCAGCTAGTTTCATACTGAATGGTACATTTAGATTTGCAACATCTGGGGCATTGTTAGCAGCAGTAGCTGCTAAAATTTTCTTTTCCATATCTGCCCAAGGAACATCTACCCATTTGACATCAATATTAGGATTTTCTTCCTCAAAGTCTGAAATTACTCCATTAATATAATCAGTAAAAGTTGGTTTTAACTGCATGGTCCAGAATTCAATTTGTTTTTCTTGTGCCAATCCAATGCTGGACATTGTAAATAGAAAAACAACTAATAAAGTTAATGTAATTAATTTTTTACTCATAATATCCTCCCTTATATTCTTTTTAAAGTTTTAAAATATAAATAAAAAGACTTTTCTTACAATTCACCCCCTACAGTGTGCAATAAGTATAAATTCTGATTTAATTATATGTAAAGAAATTCCAGATGTCAAGAATTTCTTGGAATAAAATTCCGAAATTCATTGACATAAATTTGCCTATTACATATAATTCATTATATAGTACATATAAAATAAATTGGGGTGAAAAATTAATATGAACAATAATAAAGGTGGAATACCTCGTATAAGGTCGGAATATTCTTCTCTTCCTCCCTCTGAAAAAAAAGTAGCCGATTATGTTTTAGATAATCCTGAAAATATAATATATTTATCAGTTAGTGAATTAGCTGATAATGTTGATGTAAGTGATTCTACAATTATTCGTTTCTGTAAAAATGTTGGTTTTAAAGGCTATCAAGAATTTAAATTATTTGTTGCTCAGGACCTTGTAGTACCGATTGAAAATATTAATGAAGATATTCAATTAGATGATGATTTAGAAACCGTTGTTAATAAAATTGCCTATACAAATAAACAGGCAATTGAAGAAACCTTAAGTATTACTGATCTTGAGGCCTTACAAAAAGCAATTGATTCTATTGTAAAAGCTGAGCGTTTAGAATTTTATGGAGTAGGTGCTTCTGGTATAACTGGTTATGATGCCAAATATAAGTTTTTAAGAATTGGTAAAGATGTTGACTGTTATAATGACGCACATCTACAGGCAATGTCAGCCTCTACTCTATCTGAGAATGATGTAGTAGTTGGTGTTTCTCATTCGGGCAGTACTAAAGATGTAGTTGACTCCTGTAGAATAGCTCATGAAGCAGGTGCAACAGTAATCTGTATTACAGGCCATAATAAATCTCCAATTACAAAAGTAGCTGATATCAAATTATTAACTGCTACTAGAGAAAGACCACTCGCTAGTGGAGCACTTAGATCTAAAATAGCTCAACTACATGTGCTTGATATGTTATTTACAGGAGTTGCCTTACAAATTAAAGACCAAACCATGGAGTATACAGAAAAAACAGCTAAAGCTGTCTTGGATAAATTATATTAGTCAGGAGGAGCATAAATGGGACATTATGGCAAATTATCTATTGGAATCGATATTGGGGGTACAAAAACCAATATTGTCGTTATTAAGCCCAATGGAGAAATTATTGAAATTAATAAAATTAAAACTAGATCGGATAAACCAAAGAAAATTATATCTTATTTAATTCAGAATATAAATCCCTTAGTAAATAAATATAATAATATCAATGGAATTGGTATTGCTTCGGCCGGGCGAGTTATTTTTGATAAAAAGATCATCGGCTATGCTACTGATAATCTGAAAGATTGGACTGAATATCCAATCGTAGATAAATTAAAAAAAGAATTTGAACTACCGGTATATATTGATAATGATGTTAATGCTGCTTTATTAGCAGAATTAAAATTAAACAAATCAATTAAAGATTATAATAATATTATTTTTTTGACAATTGGTACAGGTTTGGGGGGAGCAATTGCAATCAATGGTAATGTTATAAGAGGTAATACTGGTTCTGTGGGAGAATTTGGACATATGGTTTTATATGATAATGGTATTGCCTGCAACTGTGGAAAACAGGGCTGTGCTGAACAATACATATCTGGTATTGCTTTTAAAGAAAGATTAAAGAACAAATTTAAAGATTGTGGCTTCAAAATTAAAAAAGGTGATTTTGAAGATGAAACCATAAAAAAAGAAATTTTTAATGAACATCCCATATACATAAATATTTTAAGAAAAATGACAGAGGACTTAACTCTACTCTTAGAAAATATTAAAAATGCAGTTGACTTTGATCTTGCCATAATTGGTGGCGGACTTTCAGTTTATAGTGATATCATGTTAGATATCATAAATAAAGAATTTACAAAGTATAACCATAAATATTATCATAAGCCGGATTTTAAATTCTCACAAATGGACAATAAAGCCGGTGTAATTGGCGCTGGTTTGCTAGTATTTGACTAATAATATTTTTTAAAATAAATAACTAAACTTTTTAATTACTTCTTATTTTTTAACAACTTCTCTTTTATCTTATTTAAAATCATAATATCATCTTCTTCTAGACCAAACTGCCAGTTTGCAAAAATATCAATTGCTGTAAATATAAATCCTATTACTAATATATGCAGCAAGTAGTGTAAATCAATGTATGAATTAATTATATAGCCAATAATAAAGGCAATTATTGCAGAATATATAACATGTAAATATTTTTTATTATAAGGTAATATTTCTAATCTATTATAAAGAATATATAGCCTTAAAAGGTTCATAACTCCTATTGAAATTAGAGAAGCAAAGGCTGCCCCTTCTATTCCATAGATAGGAATTAAAAAGTAATTTAAAGTAACATTAATAACAAATACAATAATACTTACATAAAGTTCTGATTTGGGATAACCGGTCATCACATTAATTAAGCCAGCTGATCCTACTCCAGCATTGACAACCTGTCCAGCCGTAATTAAAATAAGGGCTATCCAACCAATGATAAATTCTGTTCCAAAGACATTCATGATTTCCTTACTTAAAATTATAAAGAGAAAAAATACGGATAAATTAATACCTAACACCCATTTGGTAATTACTTGATATAATTTTTCTAACTTTACCATCTGGTTATTATAATACAAAGTTGTAATGTTAGGGGCGAACATGGAATTTATTGAAAATAATAAGAAGTTAGTTAAAGTTCCTATCTTTAAGGCAACTGTATATATTCCTACCGAAGAAGTATTTAAAAAATAACCAATCATAAAAATATCGACTTTACTTATTGAATAATGCAGTATAGAAGAAATCAATAAAGGAGCAGAAAATATTAAGATCTCCTTATATGAAGTAATAAATTTACATTTTATTTTTCCAAATAAATTTAAATCATATACTTTATAAAATAAATAAAGTAAAGAAAAAGCCATGGATAAATAAAAGGCGGCTACTAAGCCATATATCTTATAACCTAAATATCCCAAAATTAAAACCATAATAAGTCTAATAAAAGATTGAATTAGATCTCTGCCTAGAACTTGATATTTAACTATTTTTAACCCCCTAAAAATACCGGGGGTTAATTCTATTAATGACAATAGTATTAAAATTGGACTCATTACTTTTAGTAAAGAAGCTAGTTCTTGGTTATTAAAAATGTTTAATGCAATAAAATCACTGAATATAAAAAGAATTACTGAAAGTATTATTGAAAAAACAGAGACCAATAAAAAGGAAAAAGAAATAATACTATTTCTCTCTTCAATCCTATTATTTTCAGTGAATCTTGAAATAAACTGAACTAATCCCTGTGTTAAGCCTAGTTTAGTTACCAAAGAAAGCATAGTAATAATTACAGTTACATACATTAACTTCCCATATACATCTGCTCCCATTAATCTAGCTGCAGCTAAGCTGAATAAGAAACCAAATATAGTGGAAAACACTCTGCCTAAAAAGACTATGCCTGATTTTTTTGTAATATCTACTAATTCTTTATTTATCATATAAACACCACATTTAATATTTAATTCCAAAAGGTTGAGTATATATTATACCAGTTTCACTAATTAATTTAGCTTAAACATAAATATTTTTAAAGATATAACTTGAAATATTTACTTTATTGCCAGTATAAAAAACTTTACTTCTTTCAGTTATTGTATTATAGGCTATTGATTCTTTTTTTATGGTTGAATATTAAAGTGAATTTTTACTAAATGAATAATTATCTAATCTTGTGAAGTATTTAGTTAAAAGCTGTATACCACAATATGGCAAGTACTTTTCTATAGAGGAGTTTAAATTAAAAGATTTCTCTAAGTATACTATATTATTGATTATTAATTTAAACTACTCTCTTTAGTTGAATAACAGAGGGTTAGTGCTTA
>CAYSHP010000055.1:0-15842 GCA_964430875.1 uncultured Halanaerobiales bacterium | reverse complement strand
GCTTTTTCAAGCTCCATCTGAATCTTTAGTTTGATTCAGGTGGAGTAGTTGACATCTTATGAAATTTAGGTTTCATATCTTTAAAAGTAGTTAACTTTTCAAAGCCGATATCTTTAAGTAAATCAAAAGTCTCTGAAAACTTATATCCTAAGTGATCAGGTGTATGACTGTCTGAACCTATAGTTAAGATTTTGCCTCCCAATTCCTTATATAACTTTAAGATCTTAACCGAAGGATTAGGGTTGTTTCCTTCTTCAATATAATAGCCGGTAGTATTAACTTCAATTCCCTTATCTTTTCTAATTACTTCTTTTAAGATTTCTCTAATAATTTCTACTGCCTTTTCATTTTCCATTAAATCCGGTTTTGTCTTATAATATTCATACCTTCTTACCAGATCAAGGTGTCCTAATACACTATAATTATCAAAGTTTTGCACTACTTCTAAGATTGATTCTAAATACTTTATATAGGCATCCCACTGTTTATAACCTTGAAAAAAGTCTCCGTTATATAAATCTTTCTTTTCGGCAGTATGAAAAGAACAGATAATAAAGTCAAAATCATTATCCAAATATTCATTACTTTCTTTTAAAATATGGGTCTGCAGTCCCATTTCTATACCTTTTTTAATCACAAGCCTACCTGCATATTTTTTTTGACATTTCTCTATTTCTTTTAAATAACTTTCCTTATTTAATAAAAATTCCATCGAATCGTCTTGATAATCGATATCGTGATGATCAGTAATAGCAATTTCATCTAAATTTTTATCAATAGCTGCTTCACACATTTCTTCCATGGAATGTTCTGCATCGGCTGAAAAGTTTGTATGAAGATGGTAATCAAATATCATATAATCACTCCTGAAAATTTATTTTCCTTAATAATATTAAGTATTATTATAACATTAAACCAACTTTATTTGAAATATTAGTGCATCTCTAATAAAATTATTGTATAATTAACATCAAAGAGCCTTAAAATATGAGGTCTAATTTAATATTTGTTATTATAATATTAAATTTAAAAACCAGATTTAAAAGTATTTTTACTTTTAGATAGATAAATATATAAAAAAATATAGGAGGATTTATAATGAATGCATTTGTTGAAGGAGTCCGGGATATACTGCCCGCTGAATTAAGAAGAAGAAGAGCTATATATAAGAGAATAAGGAAAGTTTTTCAAAATGCTGATTACAGAGAGGTAATTACCCCTACTTTAGAATCACTTGAACTTTATTCTGGTATTGAAGGTGTCATTGATAAAAGTGAAATGTTTAAAGTAGTAGATGAAAATGGCCAGATCTTAGTTTTAAGACCAGATGTAACGATGCCGATTGCTAGATTAGCAGCTACCAGGTTCCAGGATACACCCCGACCACTTAAGTTTTCATACTTAACTACTGCCTATCAGTCTAAAAACTCACAGAGTTTAAGCTTAAAAGAAAAGACTCAGGCTGGGGTTGAGCTAATTGGTAGTGATAAACTTTGTTCTGATATTGAAATGATTGCCCTATTAATCAAGACTATGAAGGCAATTCATATTGAGAGACCGTTAATTGATATCGGTCATGCTGATTTAATAAATGAAATCTTTTGTACAATGGATTTAACTGAAAAACAAAGAGATAACCTTTTATCATTACTTTCAGCTAAAAACAAAGTTGAAATAAGGAGATATTTAAATGAGATAGAAATAGATGAGGAGAGTAAAGAAGTATTAATTAAGCTTCCTACTCTGTTTGGTAAACCAGGAGATGTCATACCTGAACTAAAAAAACTCCCCATTTCAGAAGAAGCTCATCAGGAAGTATTGAAATTAGAAGAGCTCTTTAATAGATTAGCTGAATTAGGTTTAATAGAGAACATTACCTTTGATCCGATGTTAATATCCCGCCACGGCTATTATACCGGAGTGATATTTAAAGGTTATGCCGGTAATCATAATGTCCTTTTAGCAAATGGTGGCCGTTATGATAACCTAACTGAAAAGTTTGGAGTCGGTGAACCAGCTGTTGGTTTTGCTCTTGAGATAGAAAATGTCTTAGAGTATTTAAATAAAACCCATTATGATTTTGAAGCTCAGAGCGCCAGATTAATCATAAATTATCATGCAGAAGACAACTTTTCAGCTGCCTACCATTTAGCTGAAAGCCTTAGAGATGAAGACTATATTGTAGAAATTTTTGAAGATAAGAAAGGCAAGGAATATATTGAATTTCAAGGCCTTGACTATCAGATTGAATATATAGATAAAAAGTTAGTAATTAGAAATATAAAAAATGATAAAGAGGCTGAACTAGATATCGATGATGTAAAGAGCGAAATAGTTATAGAAAAGCTCGAGGAGGTAAAATAATGGATAATATTCGTATAGCCATGGCAAAAGGAAGATTGGCTAAACAGGCTGTTAAGCTTTTTAGAGCAGCCGATATCAATATTCCTGAAGACATGTTAAGTTCTAGAAAATTAATATTCTCACTCCCCGAAGAAAATCTAGAAATAGTTTTGGTCAAACCAGCTGATGTACCTATTTATGTTGAATACGGTACAGCTGATCTAGGGATAGTGGGGAAAGATACCCTCTTAGAAGAAAATAGGGATCTTTATGAAGTATTAGATTTACAGTTTGGAAAATGTAGATTTGCTTTAGCAGGTTTACCCGGAAAAAAAGAATCCTTACTGCAAAGAAAGGTAGCAACAAAGTATCCAGACTTTACTAGAAGATACTTTCGAAGTAAAGGAGAACCTGTTGAAATAATTAAGTTAAATGGTTCTATAGAATTAGCCCCCTTAACAGGCTTAGCAGACACAATCTTAGATATAGTACAGACTGGACGTACCTTAAAAGAAAATGGCCTTGTTGTATACGAAAATATACGACAACTCAGTGCTAGACTGGTTGTAAATAAGGTAAGTATGAAGACCAGTCAAGTAGAGATAACCAAAATAATAGATGCATTAGAGAATGAGGTTGAGGGAGGTTAAGGTTTGATGCTTAAAAGAATTGACTTAAGAAAAAGAAATGTTAAAGAAATTCAAGATATATTAAAAGAACGTTCTCAAAAAGATCTATCTGAATATCGAAAAGTAGCTCAGGATATTATTGATAATATAAAATTGAGAAAAGATGAAGCCCTTTTTGAATATACCGCAAAGTTTGATAATATAGAACTTAATAGTTCAAATGTAAAAGTAACTGAAGCTGAAATTAAGCAGGCAGTAAAAAAGGTAGATAATAAGTTTTTAAAAGCCTTAGAAAATGCTGCTCAAAACATTAAAGAGTTTCATCAAAACCAAAAGGATAGTTCCTGGCAAAAGCAGTCTTCTCCTGGTAAAATAACCGGACAGATCTGCCGTCCTTTAGCCAAAGCCGGTATTTATGTACCGGGTGGTAGGGCAGCTTACCCATCTTCGGTCTTAATGACTGCGATTCCGGCAAAAGTAGCTGGAGTTAAAGAGATTGTAATGGTTACACCACCAGGCCAAGAGGCTGAACTTAATCCTAAGATATTAGCAGCAGCTTATGTAGCCGGTGTGGATAGCATCTATAAAGTAGGAGGAGCCCAAGCTGTGGCAGCTTTGGCCTATGGAACAGAAAGTATTCCTCAGGTTGATATTGTAGTAGGTCCTGGTAATATATATGTCACGATGGCTAAAGAATTAGTATTTGGACAGGTAAAGATAGATATGACAGCCGGGCCAAGTGAAGTATTAGTTTTAGCTGATGGTAAAGCTAAACCTAAATATATAGCAGCTGATTTAATGAGTCAGGCCGAACATGATCCACTTGCATCATCCATACTTGTTACAAATTCAGCAAAGTTAGGTCAAAAGGTAGAAGAAGAAATTAAAAAACAGATTAAAAAGTTAGATAAAAAAGAAATAATAGAAGAATCATTAAATAACTACGGACTTTTAATTGAAGTAGAAAGTATGGAGAGTGGTATCCAGGCGATTAACCAGATTGCCCCCGAACATCTAGAACTAGCCGTTAATAAACCTTTTGATATATTACCTGAGATTCAAAATGCGGGTTCCATCTTTTTAGGAGAGTATACTCCAGAACCAATCGGAGATTATTATGCTGGACCTAACCATGTCTTGCCTACAGAAGGTACAGCCCGTTTTTTTTCACCACTTTCTGTAAGAGACTTTGTTAAGTATTCCGGCTTTATATATTACAGCAAAAAGGCCTTAAAAGAGGCTGCAGATGATGTTATTACCTTAGCAGAGGGTGAAGGTTTAACTGCCCATGCTAATTCTATTAAAATACGGCAAGAGAGTCTAAAGGATGATAATGATGAAAAGTGATATTGAAAAATTAATCAGGCCCGAAGTTGCTAAAATAGATATTTATCAAGGGGAACATGGCAATGGTGATTATCGGATAGATCTTTCCGGTAATGAATCCCCTTATGATTTACCTAGAGACATTAAAGAAGAAATTACACATGAAATTATGGAAAACCCCTTAAATAATTATCCCACTCTTTACACCAAATCTTTAAGATGCAGTATAGCAGATTATCTTGATATAGAAGTAAACTGTGATCAGGTAATAGTGGGTAATGGTTCTGATGATGTATTAGATATGTTAATAGATACTTTTATCGAACCGGGAGATCGAGTTTTAGCAGCCGCACCTACCTTTTCGATGTATAGATTTTTTTCCGAACTAGCGGGTGGTATTTATGAAAACTTTTCTTTGGCAGACCAAGAGTTTAACTATGATAATATAAAAGAAATGATAGATAGAATAAAGCCAAAAATAATATTTCTTTGTTCACCTAATAATCCTACCGGTGAACTTTTAGCACCGGAGACTATTTTAAAAATAGCAGAAGTGTATGAAGGGATTTTAGTTATTGATGAAGCCTATGCAGAATTTTCCAAAGCAACTCTTTTAGACCATATAAATGAATACACTAATCTAGCTGTCACTAGAACCTTTTCAAAAGCCTTTGGACTAGCCGGTATTAGACTGGGATATCTAGTTGGTAGCCGAGAATTAGTTAGACAAGTTAGTAAGGTAATAAAACCATATAATATAAATTCGATTACCTCCCTAATCGGTAAGATTGCCTTAAGAGAGGAAAAGTTAATTGAAGAAAGAGTTGATAATATAGTTAAAGAGAGAGATAAGATGTTTGCTCTATTTAACGAATATGATAATTGGTCCGTTTTTCCCACCTCAGCTAACTTTGTATATATTGAGGGGAAAGATACAGTTAAATTTAAGAATATGTTAAATAAGCAGGGAATTAAGATTAGATCTTTTGATAGAAAGCCCCCAGCAATTCGAATTACAGTTGGCAAACCAACTGAAAATGAAGTGGTGGCTAAAATATTTAAACAGTTTAAGGAGGAGAGCGGTTATGAGTAAAGAACGAAGAGCTGTTAAAAAAAGAGAAACCTATGAAACCAAAATCGAAGTAGAGATTAATTTAGATGGTAAAGGACAAGGAGATATTGATTCTGGTCTTAAATTTTTCGACCATATGTTAGCCCAGTTAGCTAAACATGGTGGATTTGACTTGATGGTAAAAGCAAATGGTGATTTAGAGATAGATGAACACCATACAGTTGAAGATATTGGTATTACTTTAGGTCAAGCCTTTAATGAAGCAATTGGTGATAAACAAGGTATTGCTCGTTTTGCAGACAGCCATACTCCTCTTGATGAAACTTTAGTCAGAACAGCAGTTGATATAAGTGGAAGGACCTATCTTTACGCTGATTTTGTTTTCAGTCGTGAGATGGTAGGAGACTTTCCATCTGAATTGGTATGGGAGTTTTTAAAATCCTTTGTAAATAATGCGAAAATAACCTTACACATGGACTTAATTAGAGGTACAAACTGTCACCATCAAATAGAAGCAGTTTTTAAGTCCTTAGCTGTGACTTTAAAAAGAGCTGTAGAAGTTGTCTCAGATAGAATGCCGTCTACAAAGGGGAAATTATAAATGGTGGGCATTATTGATTATGGGGCTGGAAATTTAAACAGTATTTCAAAAGCTTTTGAACATATAGGTTTTGAGACTGAAATAATAGAAAAAAAGACCTCTACAGAGAAATATGATGCAATAGTATTACCCGGGGTGGGAGCCTTTCCCGGTGCAATGGATAGATTAAGAGCTAATAATTTGGTTGAATTTATAAAAGAATTTATCAAAACTAACAAACCGATGTTAGGGGTCTGTCTTGGTATGCAGCTCTTATTTGAATGGGGTTATGAAGATAAAAAAACAAAAGGTTTAGACCTTTTACCGGGGGATGTAGTTAAGATGGAAAACAATTTAAAGATTCCCCATATGGGTTGGAATGAATTAGAAATCATTAAAGATGATCCCCTTTTTAAAGGTTTACCAGCTAATCCTCATTATTATTTCGTTCATTCATATAAACTAAAAAAAATAACAGAGGAAGTAATTGCAGTTACAGAGTATGGCGGTAAAGTACCCGCTGTGGTTAAAAAAGATAATATTATTGGACTACAGTTTCACCCCGAAAAAAGCGGTAATAATGGTCTTAAATTATTAGAAAACTTTGGGGAGCTGATTTAATTGTTTATATTACCTGCAATTGATATTAAGGATGGCAAAGTTGTAAGGTTAAAGCAGGGAGATTTTGATAAAGAGACCATTTACAGTGAAAGTCCAGTCGATGTAGCCAGTCAGTTTGCAGATTTTGGAGCTAAATGGTTACATATTGTAGACCTAGATGGGGCTGCCTCCGGCGCTCATCGCAATTTGGATTTAATCAAAGATATTAGAAAAAAGACTAACTTTAAAATCCAGTGTGGTGGGGGAGTCAGGAGTAAAGAAGATGTACAAAAGATGCTCGCAGCTGGAATTAACCGAGTAATTATAGGTACCTTAGCTGTAAAACAGCCTGATGTACTCACTGAAATTTTAGATGAATTTGATCATGATCAAATTCTAATTAGTATTGATGCTAGAAAAGGCAAAGTGGCTACTTCTGGCTGGAAAGAAGAAAGTGATATAGAGGTTATAGAATTTGCAAAGATGTTAGAAGATAAAGGTGTAAAGTATATTCTATATACTGATATAGCCAGAGATGGCATGCTTGTTGGGCCTGATTTTGAAGGTCTTATTAAACTAAAAGAAAATACTGATTTAAATATTATTGCTTCAGGTGGGGTAAGTGCACTTGAAGAAATTGAAAGATTAGATGAGTTAAATTTTTATGGAGTCATTATTGGACAGGCTTTATATCAGGGTAAATTTTCCTTGAAAGAAGCCATAAGTAGGGTAGGTGATTAAGATTCTCAAAAAAAGAATAATTCCATGTTTGGATATAAAAGATGGACGTGTCGTAAAAGGCATAAATTTTTTAGATTTAGTAGATGCAGGTGATCCAGTTACTTCTGCCAGCCGCTATAATGAAATGGGGGCTGATGAACTGGTCTTTTTAGATATTACAGCCACTAAAGAAAAAAGAAAAACTTTGGTTGGATTAGTAGAAAAAGTCGCCAAAGAAGTCTTTATTCCTCTGACCGTAGGTGGAGGTATCAAGTCAATATCAGATATGCAATACATCTTAAGAGCTGGTGCTGATAAGATTTCTGTTAATTCAGCTGCTGTTAAAAACCCCTCAATTGTACAGGAAGGTGCCAAAATATTTGGTTCCCAATGTATTGTGGGAGCAGTGGATGCAGCTTTAAAAGAAGATGAAAGCGGCTGGGTTGTCTATGTAAATGGTGGTAGTAAAAAGACTGACCGTGATTTAGTAGAATGGGTAAAAGAGTTAGAAGAATTAGGCGCTGGTGAAATTCTTTTAACAAGTATGAATAGAGATGGAACTAAAGAAGGTTTTGATATAGAGATGTTAAAGGCGGTAACAGAAGCAGTTAATATACCGGTAATAGCTTCAGGAGGAGCCGGCGGTATTGACGATTTTATTGAAGTATTTATAGATACAAATGTTGATGCAGCTTTAGCAGCTTCCATTTTTCACTTTGGTGAAGTTGATATGGGAGAGTTAAAACAAACTTTGGCTGATAATAATATTCCAGTCAGAATTTAAAGAAGGTAGTGATCATGTTGAATAATAATTTAAGATTATTAGAAGATGTTGATTTAAAATATAATGATAAAGGATTAATTCCTACAGTTGTTCAGGATATTGATACTAAAGATGTTTTAATGGTAGCTTATATGAATGAAGAATCTCTGCAAAAAACCTTAGAAAGTGGAGAGACAACTTTTTACAGTAGAAGTAGACAAGAACTTTGGCATAAAGGAGAAACTTCTGGAAATACTCAGAAAGTAGAAGAAATCTATTATGACTGTGATAAAGATACTCTTTTAGTATTAGTTGAACCGGCCGGTCCAGCTTGTCATACCGGTAACACATCCTGTTTTTATAGGAAGTTAGCTGAGAGTAAAGACAAAAAGGAAAGATATGATAAAGATGAAATTATAAATATGTTATATAATCTTATCAAAAGCAGAAAGAATGAATTACCGGAAGATTCTTATACAACTTATTTATTTGAAGAAGGAATTGATAAGATACTTAAAAAAATAGGAGAAGAATCTTCAGAAGTCATTATTGCTGCTAAAAATGAACCACAAAATGAACTTGTCTATGAAACAGCTGATTTAATTTATCATCTAATGGTTTTATTAGTGGAAAAGGAAGTTAATTTAGATCAGATTAAAGATGAATTAAGTGAAAGGTATAAATCGTAACGATAAAAGAATAAAGCAATAAAAAGTCTGCCTTGCGGCAGGCTTTTTTTATTAAACATAAATTTAGTTATTTTAGGATTGGAACTAACTTTAATCGAAAATTTATTACAAAAAAATATCTGTGTTTTAATATCATAAAAAAGGGATTTTTTTGAAGGAACTAATACTTTTGCACATAACTATATAATTATACATTATTTAAGGAGTGGAAAAGATATAATAATGAACAGATAAGTTATGTTATATTTCTTTTTTTAACTTAAATATAGAAGGGAGATTTTCATTGTGAAAAAAGTAATGGTTGTTGTTTTAGTATTGTTTCTTTTTATTAGTTTCTTTTTATTACAAGATGCAATGGCACAAGAGGTTAAAGACCATCCAGCTTTATCTAAATATGAAGGTGCTGATATTATAGCTTATCAAGTCCAGGATTATGCTCCCTATGTATTAGGTACTGGACAACAAGAAGAAAAAGATGAAGAGTTTAGAGGTCACCGCCGATATTTTTCCGATTTTGTTGATCTAGAAGGTAAAGTGACAAGAATCCAATATGCTGTTAATATTGAGGAAGGTATTTTTAAAGTTTTTAAAAACTATGAACAGGCTCTTATGGATGCAGGCTATCAAATTCTATTTACTACTTCTGATAAAGAAAACAGTTGGCCCTTTTGGAATGAAACCGTTTATCATCACGAATGGGGAATTAATCCTGTTAGGGGAGATAAATTTCGTGATCCTTTTGGCAGAAATGGTTTTAGATTTTTATCAGCCAAAGGAACCTATAGAGGGAACAATATATATTTTGCTATTTTTATAAATCCTGACCAGGATGACATTATTATCACACAAGATGTAATTGAAATTAACCCTATGGAAAGTGGTTTAGTTACTGCTGCCAAGATTGAAGAAGATATTGAATTAAGTGGCTTTGTTTCAATATATGGTATATATTTTGACACAGATAAAGCTGTTATTAAAGAAGATTCTATACCGGCTTTAAAGGAGATTGCTTTATTTTTAAAAAACCACTCTGATAAAAAGTACTATATAGTAGGACATACTGATAATGTGGGTGATTTATCTTATAATATGGGCCTATCCCAAAAAAGAGCTGAAGCCGTGATGGATGCCTTAATTCAAGATTATGGAATAAATAAATTACAAATTGATGCATATGGAGTGGCTTCTTTAGCTCCTGTTACATCTAATGCTACCGAGTCGGGGAAAGCCAAAAATCGTAGAGTAGAAATTGTAGAACAGTAATTAACTAAAAAAACAATAAACTATAAACCCCTGTAAAAGGTAAACCTTTTTCCAGGGAGGTTTATATTTTAAAAAATCAGTTAAGCATTGTTTTTGTTAATGGATTGGTATATTTCATTTTAAATTAATTAATAAAAGAATTTCAATTATTATTTATGATAGTAAACCCGGCAGTGAGGAGAAGACAGCTAATGTCTTATATCAGAAGTTAGAACAAGAAAAGTAAATGTTTAATAAGTAGATTCAATTCGAACGAATGAAAATTTTTTTGTGGCGGCTGTCCATATTATTTTAATTGATTAGGGAATGAACAAATTTTCAGTTCGTAATATTGCAAAAATAGCAGGTTATTCTTATGCTACTATCTATAATTATTTCAATAAATTCGATGAACTGATGTAGGCAGTAGGAGTAAAGGTTTTACATAATTTATCTGATACATTAAAAATGCATTATATAAATGATAAATAAAAGCTAAAGGGAATAAAACTATTAAATTCAGTTTATAGAAAATATATTGATTTCTTTGAAAATGATAACCCCTATCATTTTATATATTTTAAAATATCAAAAAAGTTGATTTAAAAGATATAAAAATGGAGTCACCACCTAATCTACAACAGAACATAATGCAAACTTTTGTAAGTATAGGACTAATCAAAAAAACAAAGAGATAACAGGAGAACTGCTAACTAATTCCATTAACGGCTTATTCTCTCTTTGTTTTTCAGGTTAAGAGGGACTTATTGAAAAAAACTTCATTACAAAGTCGAACAGTATGTAGAGTATTTAATTTCTGAATGAGAGGAAGAGGGTCATGTTTAAACAAATTATTATTAAAGGGCTGATCGTCATTTTAGCAGTTATTATCTACTTTGCTTATGTTTTACCGGTGTGATGAGAATTTAAACGCTGGTGACCATTTCAGATATCACCTTGTTATTTTCAAAATAATCTTTTCAATACTGTATTTAAAATTTGAAAAGCTGATCTTTTAATATATTAAATTTCTATCTTATATTTCTTGATTTTATACTGTAGGGTTGTTCTTGGTATTTCTAAAAGTTGTGAAGCTTTCGATTTATTACCATCAGTTTTATTTAAAGCATTCTTAATTAATCTTCTCTCCATGTTTTCGACCATCTTATTTAAAGGGCCAATTTCATTATCTAAGGGATCTATGTTTGTTTTAAAAGAGCTCTCACTTTCTGACATATAAACAGGGAGATGTTCAAGTTTGATAACCCTTCCTTCCACTACATTCATGGCAGCCTCTAAGACATGCTCTAATTCTCGCACATTACCGGGCCATTGATAGGATAAAAATAAGTCGTTAACTCTTTTATCAATTTCTTTTACTTCTTTTTTTGACATATGGTTGTATTTTTTTATAAAATGATCTGCTAAAACTGGAATAGCTGCTGTCCTATTTCTTAAAGGAGGTATTTCTAAGTTTATTACATTCAGTCTATAATATAAGTCCTTTCTAATCTTACTGTCAATTAATTTTGTAGGATCTTGATTTGTAGAAGCTATTACACGTACATCGATCTTTTTAGGTTTAGAGCCTCCTAAGGGCATAATTTGCTTTTCTTGTAAAGTTCTTAGTAATTTGGTCTGTAAATTAATAGGCATTGAATTAACTTCATCAAGATAGATAGTTCCTTTATTGGCTTCTTGGAAAAGCCCTTTTTTGTTTTCTGCTCCTGTAAATGCTCCTTTTTGTGAACCGAATAATATACCTTCCAGTAAGTTTTCTGGTAGTGCTGCACAATTAACCGGTATAAATGGTTTGAACTTTCGGTAACTTAAATTATGAATAGCCTGGACAAAAAGTTCTTTTCCTGTACCAGTTTCACCATAAATTAAGACCGAAGAAGTACTATTAGCAATTTTTTTAACTTTATTTTTAAGCTTTTTCATTCTTGGAGTTACTGCAATAATGTCGTCTAAAATATAATTGGCAGTATAATTTTGTTCTAAATCATTTTCATATTCTGCAGTAGTATGATAATTTTCTTCATCATTATCGATATGTGTCATATCTTTAGACAACTCAATAGCTCCAATAATATTTCCTCTGGATACAATAGGGAAATTTATATTGGTGGTTACAAATTTCCTACCATGCCTATCCCACATTACCTGTTTATCGGAATAAACGATTTTACCACTTTTCAATACTCTTAATAAAGTGCTCGTTTCTGGTGTAACAGAAGGAATTACTTCTAAAATATTTTTGTTTATTGCCCAATTATTTTCTTTTTTATTCTCTTCTTCTGCAAATCTAGGATTATATCTTTGTTGGGCAACAACTTTTCCTGTTTTATCCACGATAGTTATTGAATCTACATAATCAAAGTGTTTTTTTAAAAATTCTTTACTACTTTTTTTACTCAATATTTACACCACCTACTATAGTGTGTTTGAAATATCTCAATAATATCCATATACATATATTATAATACAGAACACAAGATAAATACAGATAATATATTTTTGGTAATGAATACAATATATAAATTCTATTATAATTTAGAAAAAAGAGTAGGACCCTTTGAGGTCCTACTCTTTTGATATCAATCAGGTATTAAGCTATTTATCTATCTATTAAAGGATACCCATAATCACAAACAGTACTGTTGAGATTATACCAGCAGTTAAAGCATAAGGTATCTGGGTAGTAACGTGGTCAATATGATCAGAGCCTGCTCCTAAGGATGATAAAATCGTGGTATCAGAGACAGGTGAACAGTGATCTCCAAAAGCTCCACCACCTGTAACTGCAGCTATGGATGCAAATACTACTGGAGCTAATGCGCCGCCAGAAAGGCTAAAAGCTATTGGCATTACAAACGGGAATAATATACCGTAAGTACCCCAGGATGTACCTGTTAGGAATGCCATAAAGCCTGCTGCTATAAATGATAAGGCCGGCAATACCGCTGGAGTCATCCAGGATTCAGTGACAGAAATTATATAATCTGCTCCACCTAATACTTGAGTAATTTCATTAATACAAAAAGCTAATGAAAGAATCAATATAGCAGGGAGAACTCCTTTAATACCATCCTGGGCAACATCCATGGCATCATTAACATCTTCAAAAAATCCACCAATACCTAAAGCTACCATTAAATAAATTACTGCAGAGATAAAAGCAGTTAATATTTTGGTATCATTTAAGAAAAAGAAAGTACCTAATGAAATGGTAACTATTATAATCACTGGTATAAACAGATATACTGTTAGACTACCGAGTTTTCCTTCTGGGGGTTTTACATCATCAAGTTCTTTTCCGGTCATAGGGGTTCCCCCATCACGAATAACTTTGCCCTCTTTGTGAGCTCTTTTTTCTGCTTTTTTCATCGGTCCAAAATCTGGTATTATTTCAAAGGCTAATAGGGCTGCTAATGTAATAGCCAGCCAGGCATAAAAATTATATGGTATTGAACGTACAAATGCTGACATGGCAGCACTAGTATCTGATATTGGACCATGGTCTACTAATAACCCTGCTATATAGACAGCCCAACCACTTAAAGGAATCAAGGTAGGTACAGGAGCACTAGTAGAATCTAATATATATGACAATTTTTCACGTGACACATTATTTTCGTCTGTTAGTGGTCTTGCAATTGGTCCACTAAATAAGGGACTAAAATAGTCACTGAAAAAACAGAATACACCTAAAAACCAGGCAAACCCAGTTGAACCCTTACGTGAACCAATTTTACTTGAAGCTTTTTTAGCAAAAGTTTGTATAACTCCTGCTCGTTGAAAAGTTGCAATCATAATCCCAATAAATATTTCAATCATTAAAACCCAAATGAACCATGAAGAACCTAAAGCTGCTTGGAAAAGTTCTGTTAGACCTGTAGCTGGGTTAAATCCTGCGATTACAACACCTAATATACATCCCATTAAAATTGAAAATACTGAATTTTTTGTCCAAAAAGCTAAAATCAACGCTAATACTATTGGTAAAAGAGCAAATATTCCAAAATTACCTGCTACTTCCATTAATATTCCTCCCACGAATATATTTTTTTAAAAATTATTAAAGTTCCACCCCTATTTTAATACTGAGTTTTATTGATGTTTAATCTTTAGACTAGATTCTTAAAAGTTTATTAATGAGCAAATTTTAAATAAAATAATTTATATTATATATACTATATTTATGATAATATTTTTTTCAATTCTTTAGTAGTATATTTTCCTAGACCTAATGTTTCCATCGTTCTCTTTTTTTCATTCCTATAATCCTTTTCCATTAAAACGGAAACAATTTCAATTATAGAATCCATTACAGGAGTATCAACTCCCACTTGTTTACCTAATTCAGCAAAAAATATTAATCCATATCCGACATCTTCATTGAAATATCGATAATCGAGCTGATCTTGTGCTAATATGCCCTTAAATCCTTCTGCTTCTGCATAACCCTCTTCATAATTCGCTTCTTGCATGTAACCCTGCATCATACCCAATTCAGGATCGGGAATTACTCTAAAACCTAGTTTTTTACCGATTTTTATTCTTTCATTATCTACTGCCTTGATGAGTCTACCTACAGCAGGTGTAACACCTTCTTCGTAAAAGTATAAAGCTCTTTCGCGTTCAATTTCTCCCACATTTAATAAAGAAACGGCCGGATGAATTATTGGATTGCCATTTTGTAAAGTAGTTTGTAAAATATTATCTGCAGGTTTCATCGCATTATAGACATCACTAATCATCTCTACAACCTTGGCTGTATTATTTGATGGTAAGGTAGATAAGTATAATCCCCCTCTCAATTTCAAAAACACATTAATTTTGCCCGGTTCATTGATTCTTACTGCATAGGGAAGGGTTGAGGTTTCGGCCACCACTATATTTTCATCTTCGATATCAAGGGAAGCTGCCTTTTTAAAAACAACACTTCCTCCACAGGAACTAGGACAAACAATTACTATTTGACCTGATTCTAAATAAGATGCACATACTTCTCCAAACGGTTTTGTACTATAAGCTGGTCCAACTGCGAAAATTATATCAGCATGTTCAACTACTTTTTGAATATCATGGCCAGCATATTCAACTTCTTGAAAACCTTCTAAATCACCACTAGCATGAATTCCGCCCTGTTTTGAAATTGCTTCAATTTGATCTGGAAACTTTTCGAAATCGAACATAAACACGTCATTACCTGCTGAAGCAAAGTCATATGCCACTGCACTCCCACCATTACCTGAACCTAAAACTGCTACTTTCATTACCTAGCCTCCTTATTTCATTATTTCAACTTTATTAAAGTGCAAGTTGTATTCCACAGTTGTTAAATAATGATATAATATTAGAAATTAGATGTTCATTTTAAAAATAAATGGCTATAAACTTTGTCACAACAGTAACTACTGTTAGGGAAACAATTTCAACCAAGTCTATCATTCTGTAATAACTAAATATCTAAAAAAAGCAAGGTGACTGAAATTGGTCAATTAATTGTCAGAAAATTATCAATACATGATAATTGTGACAGATAGTTGTCATTATTTAAAAATATATAAATAATAGAGAAATTGAAATGAATGAATAATGAAAAATAATAATTTATTTTACTTTTTTTGGACCAGGATAAGAATATTAGAGAAAAATATAACTTGACAAATGAAGATAATAGACATATAATTAACATTGTTAAATATATTAACGTTGTTAATTAAGGAGTGAAGAAATAGTGAAAACCCTTATCATTTATGCTAGTAAGCACGGTAGTGCTGAAAAAGCAGCCAATAAGTTATATCAAAATCTAGAAGATGATAAGGAGATTGTCAATATTCAAGAAAACAGTAAACCTTTTATTGACAAC
>CAYSHP010000054.1:13170-16489 GCA_964430875.1 uncultured Halanaerobiales bacterium | reverse complement strand
AGATTGAAAAAAGGAGATATTATATGGTCAGCCTTATTATTAGCAATAATATCATTTTTGGTCATTCCTACTAGTAGAGAATTATTTAATACAGTTACAAAAGCTCATCCTTATCTTATGGGCTTTATAAAGTTTGCAATTTTAGCTACGATGGGAGAATTTTTAACCTTAAGAATTGTTAATAAAAAATGGATAATTCCAGTTGGAGTTATCTACAGAATATTAGTTTGGGGATTTTTAGGTGTGGTTATTGTATTAGTTTTTGATTTGTTTAATTCGGGAGTAGAAAGGTTATTAGCTAAAGGCATGCTGCCAGGCAATAATTCCGGTTTTACTTTAGCTTTTTTTACTAGCTTTTTAATGAATATGATTTTTGCACCTACAATGATGGCTTTTCATGCAATTACTGATAAATATATAGACTTAAATTATGAGAAAGAAAAAACAAAAGCGAAACTTAGAAGAGTAGTAAGCGATATAAACTGGAGTCATTTTGTTTCTTTTGTTGTATTAAAAACGATACCAATTTTCTGGATTCCAGCCCATACCATAACATTTTTACTGCCGGCCACTTATAGAATAATTACAGCAGCTTTTTTATCACTTGCCTTAGGTGCTATTTTGGCTTTTGCAAATAGATAACTTTAAATTAATAATATTATAGTAAACAAATCAAGTGCTTATATATGAGATAATACTCTTCTTTATAAAAATTTTAATGAAGTTAAAATATAAAAGTTTTCAAGGGGGTTAAAAGCCCTCTTTTTTATTGACAGTATTAATAAATTATATTATACTATTAATAACGAACACTGTTCATGAGGTGGATATTATGCAGTATAAAAAGGAAGAGATTAGAAATAGAATAATAAAAGCAGCCAAAGAGGAATTTATTAAAAAAGGATATCAAAAAGCATCTATTAGAAAGATAGCTGCCAAAGCAGAAATTTCAGTTAGTAATATATATAATTATTTTAATAGTAAAAATGAAATATTTGAGGTCGTTTTGCAACCTTTATTTACAAAGGTTGAGTTTGGAAAAAAATACTTAATGAACTTTGATTTACAAACCTCTGATATAAAAGTAACAAATTTAAAAGAACATCAGGAGTTTATTCTTAAGGCCGCTAAATTTGTAGAAAAAAATAGAGAACTAATTAGTCTTTTATTATTTAAATCTAGTGGTTCTAACCTTGCAGATTATAAAGAAAAGATTATGGACTGGTATGTTGACTATTGGTTTGATTATATAGAAAAAGCTGATAGTAATATAGAAGTAAATGAATATTCAGTAAGAAACATTGCAGGTGTATGGTATAACCTATTAGAAGAAGTAGTAAGATATGAGATTACTGGTCAAGATTTAGAAGATCTAGTTGCAGAGATGACTATTTATGTATTTGGAGGATGGAATCAATTAGTCGATTGGAAAAGAAAGGAATAATTTTTTTATCCAAAAACGAACGTTGTTAATTATTGAAGGGGTTGATAAGTTGGAAAATGAATTTATATGTTTAAAACCAGGTAAAACAAATTGTTATATTCTAAAAGGGGGAAATGGTTATCTTTTAATTGATACTGGTTATGAAAGTGATTATAAATCTTTTTTAAAGCAATTAAAAGATTATCATATCGGGTTAGATGAAATTAAATATTTGCTATTAACCCACCATCATGATGATCATGTAGGATTTGCAAATAAGCTTTTAGATGATACTGATTTAAAAATTATAAGTTATAAGTATTCAAAGAAACTCTTAAAAGAAGGAAAGAATGATAAATCAAGAGATGGTGGTATTATAAATAAAAGAATGTATTTTGTCTTTAAATTCGGTCAGTGGTTTATACCTAATTTATTTGGATTAACTTTTCCAACTATATCATTAAGAAATAAAGATATTTTATTAAATGGTGATAATTTAAGTATATTAAGAGAAATAGGAATTGAAGGGGATATATTATATACACCAGGACATTCAATTGATTCTATTTCTGTTTTACTAGATGATGGCAGCATTTTTTGTGGTGATATGGCTGCTAATTTTCCAGATTGGTTAGGAACAAGGTTTAATCCGCCATTTTTAACTGATGTCAAAAAGAATTATCAGAGTTGGGAGAAAATAATAAATACAAAAGCTAAAACCGTCTACCCTTCGCATGGTAAAGATTTTAATATTGAAAGATTAAAAGATAATTTAGACGAATTTAAAAATGAGGATTTAATTGGCTTTTTTTAAAATACAAAGAGGTGAATTTTGTGAATACATATAAAAATCAAGAAGTATGGAGAAAATTACAAAAGCATTTACCAAAACATAATAGGATAACAGACCAATATTATCCGAAAGAGGAAAGTTGGAACTGGCAGGGCAATAATATACATTTAGATCGATATCCCAATAAATTATCAGATAAAAAAATCATTTTATTACATGGAGGGGGAGGAAATGGAAGACTGTTGTCTTTTATAGGAGTACCTTTATATAAGAATGGCTTTGAAGTAATATCACCTGATTTACCTGGATATGGGGTTTCTGTTATAAATGAAGAAATGATAGTTTACAATATGTGGGTACATTTAGTAAATGATCTTATAAATAAAGAACTAAAAAAAGATAATAGGCCTATTGTACTAGCTGGATTTAGTATAGGAGGTATGCTAGCTTATCATAGTGCATGTGTAAATAAAAATATATCAGGCTTAGTTGCTACAAATTTATTGGACCAAAGAATACAAAAAGTGCGTGATTCACTGGCTTTAAATAAATATATTAGTAGAATGGGATTGCAAATATTAAAATTATTGGATAAAGTAAATGGAAATATAAAATTACCAATGAAGTTTGTTGCTAATATGAAAGAAATTGTAAATAAAGAAGAAATATTGAGACTTATAATAAAAGATGAAACAGGTGCTGGTAATAAAGTAAATTTAAGGTATCTAACTAGCTATTTAGATTATGAACCGACTATAGAACCTGAGAATTTTGATATATGTCCAGTTTTACTTGCTCACCCGGCTCAAGATGAATGGACTGATCTTAAATTAAGTAAATTATTTTATGATAAATTAAAATGTAAAAAGGAATTAAAAATACTTGATAAGGCCGGCCACTTTCCTGTAGAAACTCCAGGCTTGAATCAACTTGAAGAATATACAGTAGAATTTATTAATCAACTATAAAATCATAATATTTTTATGAGAGCAATTATTGCTTGAGTATCATTTTTAGTTGACACAAAAAATATACACATATATAATTATTAATAAGTAAAAATGTTTTTAAATAAAAATATAGGTGGTTGTTATGAAAAAAGA
>CAYSHP010000054.1:0-13070 GCA_964430875.1 uncultured Halanaerobiales bacterium | reverse complement strand
AATTTTGGAATCAGTTGGTTAATAGGTATTTTAGGAATATTATTTGGTATTAAAGCATTATCAACTTCATATTTTTATTTGGCAGTTATATATATGTTCATACCTGCAATTAGTGCAATAATAGTGAAGAAATTTATTTATAAAGAAGAAATAATTAAATATTTTGGGCTTTCTTTTAAAATTAATAAATGGTTTTTTATTGCCTGGATAATGCCTTTATTGATTGCTTTTGGTTCATTGTTTATAGCTTTGCTCTTTTCTGATATAAATTTCTCTTCAAACATGGTTGGCTTTTTATCAAAATATAAAGAAATTCTTAGTCCAAATCAGTTTTCACAACTCCAAAATCAATTATTAAGTAGTAATATTCCAGTTGGGATCTTGATTAGTTTTCAAGCCATATTAGCTGGCCTTACAGTAAATGCGATTGCAGGTTTAGGAGAAGAACTCGGGTGGAGAGGTTTTTTACAAAAAGAGCTTTTTAGTTTGGGTTTTTGGAGATCTTCTTTTCTAATTGGTTTTATTTGGGGTATTTGGCATACTCCTTTGATTTTAATGGGACACAACTATCCGAATAATCCTTATCTAGGAATAGTTTTGATGACTTTGCTAGGTATCTTTTTAGGTCCAGTGTTTTCTTTTTTTAGATTAAAGGCTAAATCAGTTATTGCGGCAGCTATTTCACATGGTACATTTAATGCTAGTTTGAGTTTATCTACTATATTTTTAAAAGGTGGAAACGAGTTAACAATTGGAATGACCGGTTTATCGGGACTAATAGTTTTAATAATGATTAATATCTTAATATATTTATATCTAAAACATAAAAACTTTAGTCATGAAGAAAGGTTAAGTGTTTGAAAATGGAAAGGCAAAAATTTATTAAATACTCCATTTTAATGTTATTCTTGACTATTATATTGAACGTATTATTATTTTCTTCTTTACCAGAAGAAGTTTCTTTAATATTTTCATTAAAGCCTAATGGTGAAATGAGAAATAATGTAAATAAAGGGATGGCTGTCTTATTAACTCCGATATTAATATCATTTTCAATATTTGTGGGTATCATTAATAAAAAATATCTTCCCATATTTTTATTAATAGTAGGTTTTTCAATAATAAATATTTTAATTATTCTATTGAATATATTTTGAATAGGAAGAAGAAAGAAATAGATATAACAAAAAAATTACTTGACAATATAAATGTTATAACATATAATAAAATTAAATTAAATATTGTTATATAAATTAGGATTAATTCACTAGTGAAAGGCCTAAGTTAATCTGAAAATAATAACAATAAAATCTCAAAATATTGGAGTGTTGAAAATGAAAAAACAAAATAATGAAAAGAAAAAAGGGATGTTTATTCACATACTGGCTTATATATTGGTTTGTATTATTACCTTTACAATTGATGTTCTAACATCGCCAGGTATCTATTGGTTCTATTGGCCCGTGATGGGAATGGGGATAAGTGTTATTATTCATTGGTTTGTTGATTTTGGTTATGAAAAAATGTTTTCAAATCAAGAGGCAGATAAATTATGAGCAAATTTAGAATAGCACCTTATTGGTGGCCAATTATTGGTTTGGCCACTCCATTACTTCTTCCTATTTTGACAATGAAAAATAAAAAGTATAAATCCAATAAAGAAAAAGCGGAAAAAATTAATCAAAAAAGAATTAAACAGGCTGACAAACTTAAATTACCAGAGGTTGAATTTTTGGAATTAACAACCCTTGTAGAGTGGAAAAGAAAAAAAGATTTTATGGGAGATGCTGGAGTATCATACCTATTCAAAAGTGACAGAGGCCAATTTCTATTTGATATTGGTTTTGGGCCAGAAACTGAAACATTTGAATTTAATGCTGATAAATTAGATTTTAATCTTAAAAAAGTCGAAGCTTTAGCTATTTCTCATTTGCACGGGGACCATATGGGAGGAATGAAAGCACCTAGAAAAAATAATGTAACAATTCCTTCACACTTAATTCCGAAAAGAAAATTAGATTGTTATTTGCCTGATAATGCAAAAGCAGATGGTTTTAAACCTATTGTAGTCAATAGCCCCCAATATTTAAAAGCAGGTATAACTACTACAGGACCTTTAGCAAGAAGTTTATTCTTATTAGGTTATACTGAAGAACAAGCTTTAATAGTTAATATCAAAGACAAAGGTTTAGCTATATTTACAGGCTGTGGTCATCCTACAATTAAAGTAATTATTCAAATGGTTAAAAAGATAAGTGATATTCCTATATATGCCATTGGTGGTGGCTTACATTTTCCATTGACAGCAGGGAGGGGAAGTAAGTTTGGCTTTGAATTGCAACAAGTCTTTGGAACTGGGAAACCTCCTTGGGAGAAAATAAATAAAGATGATATAGAAGAAACTATCAATATTATTAATAAAATAGGTCCTCAAAAAGTATTTTTATCTGGACATGATTCCTGTGATAAAGCTTTAAGCATTTTAAAAGATCAATTAAAAGGAGATACAAAGATTTTAAAAGCTGGAGAAACACATAAAATATAATTAAATTGATATTTATCAGTTGAGGTGAACTATGATGAAATACTCTTTAATTTCAAAAAAAGGCAACTTAATAATAAGAATAATCATGCCAAACTTAATATTAGAGTTAAAATTAGAAGGAAAGAGCTTTTAAAAAATATAATAATCATATATCATTAATTATAAGAAATAATTATTAATTTAAGAGGTGTTTACATGGCAATTAGTTTAAAGCATAAAGATAGTGTTACTGGAATTGTTTTATATCTTTTTAACTTACTTAGACAATATAAAGATATGGAAGAATCATTTGCACTGAGTGATTTAATTGAATATATAAAAACTTTTGATAAAAGTGAAACAGCTATTAGAATGGGCTTATCAAGGATGTCCAAAGCTGATGTTGTAAAAAAGATAAAAATAGATGGTGATATATATTATAAACTAGATAAAGAAGGAAAAAAGGATTTAAATATATGGTCCCGAGGTTATGAGTACTTTATTTTAAAATATTCATATAGAGCTAGTGGTAAATGGGACAATAATTGGCACAGTTATATTTTGAAAGATTTTAATAAGTCTGAGAAAGCTAATGAAGAAATTATAGAAAATTTAGAAGAACTAGGAAAAAAAGAGATAGAGTATAACATTTGGACTTCACCTTATGATATGTCAGAGAAGATAGTTTCTTTACTAGATAATAATGATATTTCTTACTTCTATACAGTAGGAGAAATTAATACTAATATAAATTTAAATAATTACTTAAAGGAAGCATATGGTTTAGATGAATTACGAGAGAATTATCAAGAAGTACTTGATATGATAGAAGAGAACAATAAATTTATAGGAAATAAAAAAACAGAAACAATAGATTTATTGCCTAAATTAGGATATACCGGCTGGTTATTTTATACTCTTGTAATTAAAGACCCTTTCTTACCAAAAGAGATAATGAAAGATTGGATTGGTGACAAAGCCGTGGAAGAATTTAAATACTTTCGGGAAAAAACCTTTAGTAAAATAATTAATGATCTATTTAAAAAGAGAAAGGAAGTTTAAGATGACCTATTTAATTACAAAAACTTTGATATCAGCAGTAATAATAACTGCAGTTTCTGAAATATCAAAAAGAAGTTCATTATTTGGTGCTATCTTAGCTTCATTGCCTTTGGTATCTTTTCTAGGCATGATCTGGTTATATATTGATACTAATAGTGTCGAAAAAGTAGCAGAACTTTCATATAGTATATTTTGGATGGTGATACCTTCCTTATCTCTTTTTATTGTTTTGCCATTATTATTGAAAAAATATAATTTTTATATTTCATTAACTATTGCTACTACTATAATGGTTTCATTTTACTTTTTAATGGTTAAAGTACTAAATTATTTTGGAGTGAATATTTAAAAAGGTTTTTGAAAATAGTAAATTATTTAGTTTTAATAATAATAATATCTGCTTTATCTACTTTGAATAAATTAAAAGTCTTAGGTAAATTTTCATATTCTTCTTTAGATAATCTTGCTCTAATTTCATCAGGTAATGAAAAATAGTTAATACTACCTGATAATATTAATATATCTGCTTCTTCTTTATATTGAGCATAATTTCTTAAATAATTATATATAAAACCATGATCTGTTCTTTTTACATTATCCTGTAAAATTTCCCTGAATTTATTGTCTTTTTGTCCTGCATCAAAATAATAAATTATCTTACCAGCTAATTTTACACCGGCTATTTCTTCTCTGAAATTTGAATCAAAAGAGGTCATAGTTCTTAAATCGAGATATTCATAGTTAGGAATAGAATAACTATCTAATTTTATATTATCTACCATATTAAAAAAGCCGCTACCTTTTTTAAAATATTCCTTCATTTTCATTCCAAAATCCCATCTATCGATTCCTTTTCCTAATAGATAATTATTATTAGGTAGTATCTTACTTCTGATATTGTAATTAGTGTATAGTCTTCCTCTTGTACTGTCTATAAGATACCACTTATTATCTATATATACTTCAATAAATACATGACCTCTTATTGTATTGTTAAAATCTCCATTTTGATATTCACGGATAAAATCCATTTTTAAGCCCTCTACAAAAACCGCGGGAATGCCTTTAGCCCTCGCCATATTAGCAATAACTAAACCATAACTAGTACAACCATATAGTTTTTTATCTTTAATATAATCTTCTGTTTTATAACGGGAATAAAGTTCTAATTTGTGTATGTTTTCATCAAATTGGCCAAAATTCGATAGTTTTTGAAATATTTGAGCCAAAGTAGAAAAATCTTTTTTATCATTTATATCTTCCACAAATGAATATGTAATCTCAGTAATTTTGGATTGCTCTCCATGACCTAAAAATATTTTCGGATCAGAATAATCCGGATTAATAAAGAAATCTCTAAAAACTTGTTGTTTTATACTGTTATATTTTCTAATTTCACTTTCAGTCATTTCATGCTTCTTTTTTGTTTCTCTAATTAATTCTTGCAGAGAGTTCTTATAATTTGCAACTTCTTTTTGTGCGATTATTTCTGCTAGATCATCTTTAGTTAACAAATTTTTGTTTTCATAAATAAGATCAAAAATTTCATTTTGTAATTTTGTTTTGTTCTGCACGTTTGATTTCATTATTTTTAAAGTTAAGGATTTATAGATATTACTAAAATCCTCAGCAGCAAAAATAGAAGAACTAATTGTAAAAATTGTTAGTAGCACTAAAAATAATATTATTATTTTATTTCTCCTCAATAAACTCACCTCATATTATATATTTTAAATTGTTAATTCCTATCTTATATTGCCTAAAGACTTATAAAACCCTTTTTATATCTTGTATTTTTAAATAGTAGGATAAAACTGTATATTTTGAGATAAACAATAAATTATTAAGAGATAATAGTTTTCATTGCTCTAAATATACTAGCTTTGCATAAAATAAATAAAGGGAAATGATATTTATTCACTAATAGTATTAATAATAAATTGTAAATTCTTATATAATCGAAATTTAAAAAGACCAATCTAGAAGTGTTATAAATTTTCTTTTAAATTAGAGTTTTTTTAGAAAAAGTAAAAGCATGTAAAAATGAAAATTTCTTAGAAGAGTATAATGCTGTATGAGTTTATATTAGGGAAGAATAATTTTTTGGAGATGATTAAAATGTCAGAGCAAGCATTTTTAAAATTATTAGATAATATATTTGGCGGTGTATATTATGTTAATAAAAAGCGGCAGATAGAATTTTGGAATAAAGAGGCCGAAAGAATCACCGGTTATAGAAAAGAAGAAGTAGTTGGCAAATATTGTTATGATAACATATTACAGCATATCGATGATGAAAATAATAATTTATGTAAAAATGGTTGCCCTTTACAAGCAACAATAGAAGATGGTAAAAGAAGAAAAACAGAAGTATATCTTCATCACAAAGAAGGCCAAAGAGTGCCTGTCTTAGTAAAAGTTGTACCCATTAGAGGGGAAAAGGGTGAGATTACAGGAGCGGTTGAGTTGTTTTTAAAAAATGAACAAAGAAAATCTCTGGAAGAAAAATTATTGGAATTAAAAAAAGAAAATTTCAAAGATAGGCTTACTGATATAAATAACAGAAAGTATTTAGAAGAAATTTTAAAAGAACTATTAAATAGCAGGAAAATAAAGAAAAGGAATATAGCTTTTGGTTTCCTAGATATAGATGATTTTAAAGATATTAATGATAATTTTGGCCATACAATGGGAGATAGAATTTTAAAGATGGTTGCAAATACATTAAAAGATAACGTTAGGCCTTCTGATCAGGTATTTAGATGGGGTGGAGATGAGTTTGCTTTAATATTATTTGATGTTGATAATAAAAGGGCGTTAAATAAATTATTAAATAGAATAAAAGTGTTGATAGGTAATTCTTTTATTAACCACCAAAATAAAAAAATCAAGGTAACAATATCAGTTGGAGCTACATTATTAAAAGAAAATGATGATATAGATACTCTAACTAAAAGAGCTGATCAAAATATGTATAACAGTAAAGAAGCGGGTAAAAACTTAATTACAATTTCATAAAAACATTTTAAGGATTTTACACATTGATAATTTTTGCAAATTGTTGTAATATAAAAACAAACAGGGCAGAATTTTTATAAAAACTTATCCTGCCAGAAATGGGGTGCATTTAATGAATAAAGAGCAAGCCGAAAGAATGAGAAATGGTGATGGTTTTATTGCAGCACTTGATCAAAGTGGAGGTAGTACTCCTAAAGCTTTAAGGAATTATGGGATATCTGAAGACGAATATGATACTGAGGAAGAAATGTTTAATCTAGTCCATGATATGAGGACCAGAATTATAACAAGTCCTCCCTTTACATCTGAGCATATTCTAGCAGCAATTCTCTTTAGACAGACCATGAACCGTAAGATGGAAGGTAAGTACACTGGAGATTATTTATGGGAAGAAAAAGGTATTATCCCTATCTTAAAGGTAGACAGCGGTAAAGAAGAACTTAAAGACGGAGTTTTAATGATGAAACCCATAACTGACTTAGATGAAAAACTCAAAGAAGCTAAAGAAAGAAATATTTTCGGTACTAAAATGCGTTCAGTTGTTAAAAGTGCTAACCCAAAAGGAATTAAAAATATAGTAAAGCAGCAGTTTGAATACGGTAAAAAAATTGCAGAAGCCGGTTTTGTACCTATTTTAGAACCAGAAGTAGATATATTTAGTGATGATAAAGCTGAATCCGAAAAAATTATGAAAAAAGAAATAATGAAACGTCTAGAAGATTTACCAGATGATATGATCTTTATGTTTAAACTTTCCTTACCAAGTGTAGATAATTTTTATTCTGATTTAATTGAGCATCCGAATGTAATGAGAGTGGTAGCTTTATCGGGCGGTTATAGTAGAGAAGATGCAGTTGATCTGTTAACACGTAACAAAGGTATGATTGCTAGTTACTCCCGTGCCCTTTTACAAGGATTACAAGTAGACCAATCTGAAGAAGAATTTAATGATAGATTAAGTAAATCTATTATAGAAATATATGAAGCATCTATAACTTAAAATTAAAGACTAAATATATTTTTAAATTTATTAAAGCCGTGTCTAATTTAAACAATTAGATGCGGCAATATTTTTTAATCTAAAAAGGCTTAAAAAGTATGATATAATTTAAACTATTTTTCAGGTTCAAGCAGGATTATTATTGCCTTTATTGAAATTTTAAGTTAGCAAGTAATTTTATTTTTTTGAAAAATTTAACATAGATATTTGTAAAAGGGGAAGGCATACCAACTGTGAAGTTGGGACGCAAAGCTATGGATCTTTTATAAAGACCGCCAAGTTGCCACTAATAAAGACTCTATGGCTTTGAGGTCATAGATTTTTTTGTTCTTTTATGGTGCTAATTAAATTATTGACTATTTTTATATAACATACATCAAGAAGTAAAGAAAAGGGTTGATAAAAATGGAAGAATCTATTCTAGCAAGAAAGCCTGTATTGAATTCAATCCAAAAAGTAATAGCTTATGAAATAATTTTTAAAAATTCCTATGACAATAAAATAAATGCAGAAGATATTGGTGTAACAGCTGAGGCAATTAATAATGATGTTGAATTTATTGAACAAACTAACTTATCACATGGTAAAAAAATCTTTATGAATTTCAATAGGGCTTTATTAAAAGATGAAATAGTCAAATTTTTAGCAAAGGATAACCTTGGTATAGAGATATCAGAAGGCATAGAATATGATGCTAATTTAATAAAAAATATTGTTAAATTAAAAAATGAAGGCGCTTTAATTATATTAAATGATTTCAACCCCTATAAACCAAATACAACATTAATTAAATATGCAGATATAATTAAATTAGACTTTAATAAATTTAAAGAAGAACACTCTTTAATAATAAATCGGCTTAAAAACAAGTATAATAAAAGCTTGAAATTTTTAGCAGAAAATATAAATGAACATGCCCAATTTGATAAAGCCAAAGAATGTGATTATGACTACTTCCAGGGAATATTTTTTACTAAACCAGAAGTCATGGCAAACCGAGACATTCCTGGCTATAAATTAAATTATCTCAATTTTTTAAAAGAGTTAAATAAAGAAGAAATTGACTTTGACAGATTAGAAAGTATTATTAAAAATGACATGTCGATGACAGTCAGTTTATTGAGTACAATTAATTCAGCCTATTATGGTTATAATGTATCTTCTATTAAACATGCCTCTACCTTATTAGGTATTAACGGTTTAAAAAAATGGAGCCTTATCTATTTAGCGGAAGGTCTACGTAATGATAAACCGGACATTTTATTTGTAAATACCTTGACCAGAGCGAAATTTGCAGAAGCGGCCGCTGAAGATTTTGGAGTTAAAGAAAAAAGTGATGAACTATTTACAGTTGGCATGTTATCAATGATGGATGCTTTTTTAAATAGATCTCTGGAAAATATCATTGATGAAATATCCTTAAAAGGTGATATAAAAGATGCCCTTTTAAAAGGAGAAGGTATCTTCGGAGAAATCTTAAGATTGGCAATTGCTTTTGAAAGAGTTAAGTGGGAGGAAATTTCTTTAATTGAAAAACAATATGGATTAAATCCCAAAAAACTATATAATAAATATCTTGAAGCTGTAGACTTTTCTTATGAAACAATGAATATGCTGATAGAACAATCTTAGATAATCTAAATATAATAAATATGCAAAACCCCTTCAGGTACAATTGTCCTGGAGGTTTTTGTTTTTATATCAGACTTTAAAAATGTTAATATTTCCCAGATGAGGTTGCATAGAGAATATCTTTGTGATATTATTAACAAGGAATTGTAAATCAATAATATCCTTGGAGGTAATATTATGAATAGAGGGAAAACAATTAATGAACTCGAGTTAGGTGAAAAAGCATCTTTTACAAAAACTATTACAGAAACAGATGTATATAATTATGCAGGTGTAACGGGTGATTTCAATCCAGCCCATATTAATGAAACCTTTGCAAAAGAAACCATGTTTAAAGGAAGAATAGCACATGGTATGATAGCAGCAGGTTTAATATCCACGGTATTAGGTACCCAATTACCGGGACCGGGCTGTATATATGTATCACAGGATTTAAAGTTTACTGCTCCTGTTCGTTTTGGAGATACAATAACTGCTACCGTAACAGTAGAAGACATAAATGTTGAAAAAAATAGAGTGAAACTGGCTACAGTTTGTACTAATCAAAAAGAGGATGTTGTAATTAAAGGTACAGCTAAATTAATGCCTATTAAGAAAAAAGATTAAAAAATTTAAGTTAGATTGTGAATATTTTTACATAAGGAGGTATATATTATGGATTTCAATTTAAGTAAAGAAAAAAAGATGTGTCGAAAAGTATATAAAGACTTTGCTGAAAATGAAATAAAACCAATTGCAGCTGATATAGATGAAAACTGTGAATTTCCAGCTGAAAACATAAAAAAGATGGCAGATGCAGATATGTTAGGTATTCCCTTCCCACAAAAATATGGTGGAGCCGGATCTGATACCTTAAACTATATTTTAGCAGTTGAAGAACTATCTTATGCTTGTGCTACTCATGGTGTGATCTTATCTGCTCATACTTCTTTAGGTGCTCACCCAATTTATAAATATGGTAATGAAGAGCAAAAAGAAAAGTATTTAAAACCATTAGCTAAAGGTGAAAAGTTAGGAGCTTTTGCTTTAACAGAAGCCGGGGCAGGTACTGATGCAGCTGGTGTTAAAACCACTGCTGAACTTGATGGAGATGAATATGTTTTAAATGGAACTAAGATATTTATTACAAATGCAGGTGCAGCTGATATATTTATTATTCATGCTATGACCGATAAAAGTAAAGGGACTAGAGGAATTAGTTCTTTTATTGTAGAAGCAGATACACCTGGTTTTTCCCTAGGAAAAAAAGAAGACAAAATGGGAATTAATGCTTCCGATACCAGAGAACTAATCTTTCAAGACTGTAGAATTCCAGTCGAAAACCTATTAGGAAAAGAAGGTATGGGTTTTAAAATTGCCATGTCTACTTTGGATGGAGGTAGAATTGGTATTGCTGCGCAAGCTTTAGGTATTGCCCAACGTGCTTTAGATGAAACTGTCCAATATGTACAAAAAAGAGAGCAGTTTGGGAGACCAATCGCTAAATTTCAGGGGCTGCAATGGGAAATTGCTGAAATGGCAACTAAGGTTGAGGCAGCCCGCAATTTAGTCTATAAAGCGGCTAAAACAAAAGATGAAGGTAAAAGATTTTCCACAGAAGCAGCTATGGCAAAGTACTTCGCCTCAGAAATAGCTTCGGAAGTTTCCAATAAAGCTGTTCAATTACACGGTGGTTACGGATATATAAAAGATTATCCGGTTGAAAGATTAATGAGAGATGCCAAAATTACTGAGATTTATGAAGGTACTACTGAAGTTCAGAAGATGGTAATAGCTGGTTCTTTACTAAACTAGATCAAAAAAATTTTAAATATAGATTATTAAGGAGGCGCAAGTATGAATATTATTGTTTGTGTTAAACAGGTGCCAGATACTAATGAAGTTAAAATAGATGAAGAAAAGGGTACTCTGATTAGAGAAGGAGTGCCAAGTATAATTAATCCTGAAGATAAGATTGCATTAGAGGAAGCAGTAAGATTAAAAGAAGAATTCGGGGGTAAAGTAACTGTAATAAGTATGGGGCCACCACAAGCCAAAGATGCTTTAATAGAAGCTTATGCGATAGGGGCAGATCAAGCAATATTACTATCTGATAAAAAGTTTGCCGGTTCAGATACCTGGGCTACAGCTTATACCCTAGCACAAGCCATTAAAGAAGTCGGAGATTTTGATATAGTATTCTGTGGACGTCAGGCGATAGATGGAGATACGGCTCAGGTTGGTCCTCAGATTGCTGAGAACTTAGATATTCCGCAGATTACTTATGTAAGTGAACTTGCCATAGAGGATAAAAAAGTAAATGCAAAAAGGAAATTAGAAGATGGGTATAGTGTTATTGAAACGGAGTTACCAGTGCTTTTAACTGTACTGGGAGATTTAAATATACCAAGATATCCTTCTATAAAACGCATTAGAGATGCTTTTAAAAAAGAAGATACTGTTAAGCTTTGGACTGCAGATGACTTTACTGTCGATCAAGATAAATTAGGATTAGATGCTTCTCCTACCCAGGTATATGACACTTTTGTTCCCACTAGAGAGCATGAAGCAGAAATCCTAGAAGGAACTGTAGAAGAGCAGGTAAAAAAATTAATTGATAAATTAAAAGCTGAAAAAGTTGTTTAGTAATATTTAAGGAGGCTTTATCCAATGTTAAAAATCATTGCAGATAAATGTACGGGTTGTGAAGTATGTATTGATAAATGTCCTTTTGATGCTTTACATATGGAAAATAATATAGCAGCTGTTGAGCAGGCAAGTTGTACCATGTGTGGAATTTGTGTTAAAAACTGTGAATATGATGCTATTAAATTGGAAAAAGAAAAAGATAAAAACAAAAAAGATGTTTCGGATTATAGGGGAGTCTGGGTCTTAGCAGAACAAAGAGAGAATAAGCTGATGAATGTTTCGTTAGAATTAGTAAGTGAAGGTAGAAAATTAGCTGATAAATTAGATGAAGAACTTTCAGCTGTGGTATTAGGGTCAGATATTAAAGATACTAGTGAAAAATTAATTGCCCATGGAGCAGATAATGTATATTTAATTGAGGATGAAAGATTGAAGGATTATCGAACTGGTCCCTATACCAGTATTATTTCTGATATGATAAATAAATTTAAACCTGAAATTGTTTTATTGGGGGCTACACATAACGGCCGGGATTTAGGCCCTAGAATTTCAGCTCGAATTGATACAGGATTAACTGCCGATTGTACTGAACTCTCAATTGAAGATAAAAGAGGTATATTATTACAAACCAGACCAGCTTTCGGTGGTAATTTAATGGCAACTATTATTTGTCCTGATCATAGACCACAGATGGCAACAGTTAGACCCGGTGTTATGGAAAAAGTTGAACCAAACTATGAGAGAGTCGGAGATATCAAAGAATGTAAGATAAGTTTAGACCAAGATAATATTGATTCTGAAGTAATAAAAAAATCAAAAATTATTAAACTTGATTCCATCACTTCAGAATTAGACTTTTATACAGAGATTAAAGAGATAGTTAAACAAGCTCAAGGGAATGTAAATTTAGAAGATGCAGATATAATTGTTTCCGGTGGCCGTGGAGTAGGAGATCCAGATGGATTTAGTACAATTAAAAATCTTGCAGAAACACTTAATGCTGAAGTAGGAGCTTCTCGTGCTGTAGTAGATGAAGGCTGGATTGAGAAAGAACATCAAGTTGGTCAGACCGGTAAAACTGTTAAACCAAGAGTATATATAGCCTGTGGTATTTCAGGTGCTATTCAGCATAAAGCAGGTATGGACAACTCAGATATAATTATTGCAGTTAATACTGATCCTGAGGCTCCGATTTTTGAAGCATGT
>CAYSHP010000053.1:0-16587 GCA_964430875.1 uncultured Halanaerobiales bacterium | reverse complement strand
GCTGTTAACCATCGAGCCGCAGGTTCGAGTCCTGCTCGGGGAGCCATTTCTATTTCAGGTATAAAAAGGAGTTAACTTCATGTTAATAATTTTTAGTATACTTGTTTTAATATATAGTTTGTTATTATATATAGGAATATATAAGATATTGCCCTTTAAATTAAATAATGATAAAGATTATCAGAAAGCTGCTAAAAGCATTGGTCTTTTAGGTGCTTTTTTATTATTTATAGGAGTTTTTACATATTTCAAAGAAATTGACCTTTTTGCTATCATAATGGCAAGTATAGTTATTATATTAATCATTATTAAAATAATATATAATGTAAATAGATTCAATTAATTTAAGCCGTCACTCTGTGGCGGTTTTTAAATTTAGGATAAAAATATTTGTTAACCCCTTGAATTTTGTTATAAATATAGTATTATATAATTAGAAGGTCAAAAAAAGTCAAAGTAAAGAGGGGATCTATAATGTCTAGTCTTTCTGATAAAATTGAAAGTTATTTACGAAAATTAATCCGGCAATATGAGGGTGAAGTTGAAATCAAAAGAAATAGACTCGCAGATGATTTTAACTGTGCTCCATCCCAGATAAATTATGTATTGGATACCCGTTTTACAGTAGAAAGAGGCTTTATAATTGAGAGTAGAAGAGGTGGTGGGGGTTATGTTCGGATTATAAAAGTAAAATTAAATTCGAAAAATGAAGCAATGAAAAATATTATAAAACAGCTAGAAGGACCTTTACAACCAAAGGAAGCAAAAGGTATAATAAAAAGACTACATGAAAATAATCTGATCAGACATAGAGACCGAGTACTTTTAGAAGCTGCTATCAGTAAAAATTCTATTGGTTTTGAAAATGAAGAAAAAAATAAAATAAGGGCACAAGTACTCAAAAATACTTTAAAAGCTATTTTTAAGATCTAAAGTTATATTAAGAAAGGAGGATTTATATGCTTTGTGATAGATGTAAAGAAAGAGAGGCTTCTATTCATATCACTAAATATGTAGATAATGAAAAATCAGAGATATATTTATGTGAACAATGTGCAAAGGAGACTGGTCATATCGATGATAATGAAGTGTTTTCTTTTAAGAATTTAATTGCAGGTATTTTAAATCCTAATATGCAAGATTTAGAAGAAAATAGAGATGAGGTTTTCAAGTGTGAGAACTGTGGTTTAACCTATGAAGAGTTTAGAAGAGAAGGTAAGGTAGGTTGTTCTGAATGTTATAACACTTTTGAAGATAAATTAAGTCCGTTAATAAAAAGAATTCATGGTAGCGAAAAACATATTGGGAAAATACCAAAAGATAAAGATAAATACCTGAGAGTTAAAAGAGATATTCAAGAATTAAAAGTAGAGATGGAAAAAGTAATTGAAGATGAAAATTTTGAAAGAGCCGCTGAAATAAGGGATGAAATATACGCTTTGGAGCAAAAGATAGGAGTGAATAACAATGTTCAATGATAAAGAAATATCATTGAGTAATTGGATAAAATATAAAGGTAGTGAAGATGACATTATTTTAAGCAGCAGAATTAGGCTGGCTAGAAATTTAAAAAGACTGCCTTTTCCCGGACAATCGACTAGAAAACAGTTAGATGAAGTTGTTAATATTATAAAAGATATCTTATTAGATAAAGAAATAGAGATTGCAGGAGATAAATATAAATTTAATTACATTGAAATAGAAAATTTATCACCGGTTAAAAGAATGATGTTTGTTGAAAAGAATCTAAGCAGCCCTCATTTTATAAAAAATGATGGCTACGGAAAAATTCTATTTTATGATCAAGATGAAAAGATAAGTATCATGGTTAATGAAGAAGATCATTTGCGGATACAGATTCTCCTACCGGGTTTACAAATTAATAAAGCGTGGGAGATGGCTGATCAACTTGATGATATTTTAGAAAGAGAAACAGAATATGCATTTTCTAAAGACTGGGGCTATTTATCAGCCTGTCCTACAAATGTAGGAACTGGTTTACGATCTTCAGTAATGGTTCATCTGCCGGGTTTAGATTTGAATAATAATATAAATAGGCTTTTTGAAGTGGTTTCTAAATTAGGTTTGACTGTACGTGGAATATATGGAGAAGGCAGTGAATCTGCTGGTAATATTTATCAGATCTCCAACCAAATCACTCTTGGTAGCAGAGAAGAAGATATAATTGAAAATCTAGAAAGTGTAACAAGACAGGTTATCAATCAAGAAAAAAATGCTAGAGATAAACTATTTAATGAAAGAGAAATATTTATAAAAGATAAGATATTAAGAGCTTATGGTAAACTAAAGTATGCATATAGTATTACAACTAGTGAAGCAATGGAATTACTTTCCTATGTGAAATTAGGGATGGAGATGGGTTTAATCGATGAAATAGATTCTTTATTACTTAAAAAATTATTTATCATCATCAGACCAGCCCATCTACAGGCTATGATAGGAGAGAAAATTGAATCGACACAAAGAGACTTAAAAAGAGCTGAACTAATACAAACAGAACTAAATGGTAAAGGAGGAAAAATATAATGTTTGGTAAATTTACAGAAAGAGCCAGAAGAGTTATTGCGATGGCTGAATCGGAAGCAAAAAAATTAAATCATAATTATGTAGGAACTGAGCATATATTGCTTGGTCTAGTCAAAGAAAAAAAAGGAATTGCCGGTAAAGTACTCTCTGAAGAAGCAAAGTTAAAAGAGAGCCAAATTATAGATGTGATAAAATCTATTATTGGAAAAGGAAAGAAAAAAGTTGATGGTACAATTGGTTTAACTCCCCGTAGTAAAAAGGTACTCAATCTTTCTATGGAAGAAGCAAGAAAATTAAACCATAATTATATTGGAACTGAGCATATTTTATTAGGTTTAATTTCAGAAGGTGAAGGTGTAGCAATAAGAATTCTACAAGAAGTAGGAGTAAATCTAGATAAAGTTAAAAAAGAAATACTTGATATTTTAAATGACGGTTCACAAAATAATAAAAAAACCGAAAAAAGTGACACCCCTGAATTAGACAAATACAGCCGAGATTTAACTGAAATGGCTGCTGAAGATAAACTTGATCCTGTAATTGGACGAGAAAAGGAAATTGAAAGAGTCATTCAAGTTTTAAGTAGAAGAACTAAAAACAACCCGGTTTTAATTGGAGAACCTGGTGTCGGTAAAACAGCTATTGTAGAAGGACTGGCAAAAAGTATTAAAGAAGAAAATGTACCAGAAATACTTCTTGATAAAAGAGTAGTATCTTTGGATTTAAGTTCTTTAGTAGCTGGTTCAAAGTATAGAGGTGAATTTGAACAGAGGTTAAAGGCTTTAATGTCTGAGATTGTGGAAAATGGCAATATTATCTTATTTATAGATGAAATGCATACTCTAGTGGGTGCAGGTGCAGCCGAAGGAGCTATCGATGCTGCTAATATCTTGAAACCTGCTTTAGCTAGAGGAGAACTACAGGCAATTGGAGCAACTACCCTTGATGAGTATAGAAAGTATATTGAAAAGGATGCTGCTTTAGAACGCCGGTTTCAATCTATTATGATTGAGGAAAACTCATCTGAACAATCAATTGAAATATTAAAAGGACTAAGAGACCCTTATGAAGCACATCATAAAGTTAAAATTACAGATGAAGCAATTGAAGCAGCTGTTAATCTTTCTCATAGATATATTACAGATAGATTTTTACCTGATAAAGCTATTGATTTAATGGACGAGGCAGCTTCTCGGGTTAGACTAAGAAATAATACCCGCCCTAATGAACTTAAAGAATTAAATGAAAGAATCGAAGAAGTTGAAAAAGAAAAAGAGGCAGCTGTTAAAAATCAAGAATTTGAAAAAGCAGCTGAATTAAGAGATAAGGAAAAAGAACTAGAAAAAGAATTAGAAGAATTACAAGAAAAGTGGAAGCAAACAAAAGGCCGTAACGATATGGTAGTTGAAACCGAAGATATAGCCCAAATTGTTTCCAGCTGGACCGGTATTCCTGTGACCAAATTAGAAGAAACAGAAACCAAGAAATTACTACAATTAGAAGAACACTTACATGAACGAGTTGTAGGTCAGGATGAAGCAATCAAAGCTGTATCACAAGCAGTTAGAAGAGCAAGAGCTGGTTTAAAAGATCCGAAAAGGCCTATTGGTTCATTTATCTTTTTAGGACCAACTGGGGTGGGTAAAACTGAACTAGCAAGGACCTTGGCAGAAGCAATGTTTGATGATGAGGAAGCAATGATTAGAATTGATATGTCTGAATATATGGAAAAACATGCAGTATCCAGATTGGTAGGTTCTCCCCCTGGATATGTTGGACATGAAGAAGGTGGACAACTTACTGAACCGGTTAGAAGAAGGCCTTATTCAGTAATATTATTTGATGAAATTGAGAAGGCTCATCCAGAAGTATTTAATATTTTACTACAAATTTTAGATGATGGAGCTTTAACAGATGCCCAAGGTAGAAAAGTTGATTTCAAAAATACTGTAGTTATAATGACTTCTAATGTAGGTGCTAATTATATTAAAAAACAATCCCAATTAGGTTTTAAAGCTGAAAAGGACGAAGAGTCTGAATATGAGAATATGAAAGAAAATGTAATTTCTAAATTAAGAGATACCTTCAGGCCGGAATTTTTAAATAGATTAGATGAAACTATCGTATTCCATTCTCTAAATAAAGACCATATTACAAAAATAATAGAAATTATGATTAAAGAACTACAAGAAAGATTAGATACTAAAGAAATTAAGATAGATATAACAACAGATGCTAAGATGAAATTAATAGATGAAGGTTTTGATGCGGAGTTTGGTGCAAGACCATTAAGAAGAGCTATTCAGAAAATGGTAGAAAATAAATTATCAGAAAAAATATTAAGTGGCGATATAAGTGAAGGTGATAAAGTAAAAGTTGATGAAAAAGATAATGAACTTGTTTTTAACAAGGTAGATTAACTCTTAAATGAACCCGGCTGAGAGGCTGGGTTCTTATCTTGTAAAAAGTGCTTAAAAATGGTATAATTATATATAATTAAACATACTATGCTTTAAATAATTGGAGAGTAATGATGTCAAAAAATAAAAAGAAGTATATTTGTGAAAACTGTGGTTACAAAACTGAAAATTGGATGGGTAAATGCACAAATTGCGGAGAATGGAATTCGATTAAAGAATTTACTCCTTCTGAAGATAATGGAGGTAATGATTTTCCAATTGAAGATATAAAGATACCTAAAATTGAATCTCTTGATCAAATTACAGGATCCGAAAAAAGCCGTTTCCCCACTTCTTTAACTGAACTGGATAGAGTTCTTGGTGGTGGAATAGTTGAAGGATCCTTGATTTTAATTGGAGGTTCACCGGGTATTGGTAAATCCACCTTGATTTTGCAGGTGGCTTTCCTTTTGGCAAATCAGAACAAAAATATACTTTATATAACAGGTGAAGAATCAGTAAATCAAGTTAAGATGAGAGCTGAAAGGCTTGATGCAATCCATGAGAATATTTTTATATTATCAGAAGTAGATTATCAAAAAATTAAAATGGTTATTGAGAAAAAAGACTTTGATCTTGTTATTATTGATTCTATTCAAACTGTAAAACATCCACAAATAGATTCCTCAGCTGGAAGTATAACTCAAATTAAAGAAGTTTCTTCTAGTTTATTTAGAATTGCAAAAGAGACCAATTTACCAATAATAATCATTGGTCATATTACCAAAGAAGGTAACTTAGCAGGTCCTAAAGTTTTAGAACATATTGTAGATACAGTTTTACAAATGGAGGGTGACAATAATTATTCATATCGAATTTTAAGAGGTCTTAAAAATAGATTTGGTTCCACAGATGAGATGGGAATTTTCAAAATGCAATCTAAAGGATTAAAAGAAGTAAAAAATCCATCCCAGATCTTTATCAGTGAAAGACCGGAAAATGCAAGCGGCTCTATTATAGTACCAATCATGGACGGTAATAGAGTTATTTTAATAGAGATACAGGCTTTAGTAACTGATACAGCCTATTCTACTCCCCAGCGTTTAACTACTGGTATTAACAAAAAGAGGTTATCTATACTTTTAGCTGTACTTGAAAAAAAGTTGGGTTTTAACTTTAAAGCCAGTGATGTGCATATAAATATAACTGGTGGTTTATATGCCAGTGAACCAGCTATCGATTTAGGTATAATTTTTTCTGTGATTTCAAGTTTTAGAGATTTTCCAGTTGACTCAAAAACGGCTGTTTTAGGGGAAGTTGGTTTAACTGGGGAAGTTAGAGCTATTAATTTATTTAATAAAAGAATAAAAGAGTTAAAAAAATTAGGATTTAAAAATATTATAGTACCTTCAGGTAATGTTAAACAAAGAAAATTTGACCCCGAATTAAATTTAATTGAGATTAAAAATTTACAGGAAGGTTTAGATTTATATTTTAACTATTAATTATAAAAATATTACTATAAAGGAGGCTGCCCTGTGAAAGATCATGAAGAATGGTTAAATGATGTATTAGAGTTAATAGCTCCTGGAACTCAGTTTCGTGAAGGATTAGAAAACATATTAAGAGCAAAAACCGGAGGATTAATTATACTCACAGAAAATGATGAGGAAATTAAAAGTCTCGTAGATGGAGGATTTAAAATTAATGCCGAATTAACCTCGACCAGTCTTTATGAACTTGGTAAAATGGATGGGGCAATTGTACTTGATAAAGATGCTGAAAATATTATTTATGCAAATGCTTTATTAATTCCTGACCCTTCTATAAGTTCTGGAGAAACTGGGGCAAGACATAGAACAGCTGAAAGGGTTGCCAAGCAAACCTCAAATTTAGTAATTGCTATTTCAGAGCGAAGAGATATTATTACATTATATAAAAATGATAAAAAACATGTTTTAGAAGATATCAGAGTTGTACTTTCTAAAGCTAACCAAGCAGTTCAGACCCTTGAAAAATATAGAAAAGTTTTCGATCAAACCTTAATAAATTTAAGTGCTTTGGAATTTGAAAATTTAGTAACTATCGCTGATGTAGTAACAGTTATTAAAAGAGCTGAAATGGTACTTAAAATAGAGAATGAGATTGAAAGATATATTTTAGAACTTGGTAATGAAGGCCGCCTTATTAAAATGCAGTTAGAAGAATTAGTAATGAATGTGGAAGAAGAGAATAAGTTATTAATTAAAGACTATATTTCAGATGAAAAGTTAGAAGAAGGTGTAACAGCTGAAGATGTAATGGAAGAGCTCAAGGAACTTAATAAAGATGACATGCTTTCTACTAGAGAAATTAGAAATGTGTTGGGACATGGTGGTAATGTAAACTCACTTGATTTATTAATCGATCCACGCGGATACCGGATTTTAAGGAAAATCCCCCGCTTACCAATGCCAGTAATTGAAAACTTGGTGGAAGAGTTCGGCGATTTAAATGAAATTAATGTCGCTTCTCTTGATGAACTAGATGAAGTTGAAGGTGTTGGTGAGGTAAGAGCCCAGGCTATTAAAGATGGTCTTAGAAGATTAAGAGATCAAGTTTTATTAGACAGACATATCTAAAATGATTATAAAGGAAGGTTGATAATATGTTTGAAAAAGGAGATAAAGTAGTTTATCCAAATCATGGAGCAGGTACCATAGTAGATGTAGAAGTCAAAGAAATTTTAGGTGAAGAAAAGAAATACTATATTATGGAATTACCTATTGGAGAAATGAGAGTAATGATTCCAGTCCATAAAGTCGAAGAAATAGGTATTAGAGACGTAATTGATGAGGAAGAAGCTGAAAATGTTTTTCATCTTTTAAAAGGTGAAAAAAGCAAAATGTCTCAAAATTGGAATAGAAGATACAGAGCTAACATGGAAAAATTAAAAACTGGTGATATTTATGAAGTAGTAGAAGTAGTTAGAAATTTAACAATTAGAGATATGGAAAAAGGCTTATCTACAGGAGAAAAGAAAATGTTAAGTAATGCCAGGAAAATACTGATTAGTGAGTTAGTATTAGCCAAAGGCATGTCAGAAGAAAAGGTTGTTGAAAAGATAGATAATATCTTAGAAAACAATCCGAATGTAAATGATGAAGAGGATTAAAAAAAGCGAGGTGATCTATAACATACAATAATAATTAAATAAAGCCTGTGGAAAAGGGGGTGATATTAGATGCTGAAAAAGATAGTAAAATTTATTTTTGGAATCATTGGAGCTATTATTGGTTATAATAGTGTTGTTATGTTGGGTTTTGCAGAAGAAATTGAATTTACTACCAGTAATATATGGACTTTTTTAATCAGTAAACAATTTATTGGAATTATTATAGGTGCTCTTATAGGTTATTTTTTAATATCTTACTTACTAGAAAAATTGCTTGACCTAATTTTGAACTTTGATTATAAATTGAAAGAATTGTCCTGGAAAAAAGTTGTTATTTCCTTTCTGGGAATTATACTCGGACTTATAATTGGTTCTCTTATTAATCTTGCTTTTTCTATTTCTTCAATTCCCAAGCTGGGGTTACCTTTACAAATATTAATTAATGTTATTTTTATATACTTAGGTTTAACCTTAGCTCTTTATAAATCTGATGATATATTTAATTTATTATTTGAAAACAAGAAGTTCTTCTCAGCAAATAAAAATAGCAGTATAACTAAAAAAATTCTAGATACTAGTGTTATAATTGATGGTAGGATTTACGATATATGTAAAACCGGTTTTGTAGAAGGTAGGTTAATGATACCGGAATTTGTGTTAGAAGAGTTAAGGCATATAGCGGATTCATCAGATGGATTGAAGAGAAATCGCGGCCGGAGGGGTCTTGATATATTAAAGAAAATGCAAAAAGATAATCGGATCGAGGTTGATATAGTAAGTAAAAATTATGAAGAAATTCCGGAAGTGGATAGTAAACTAGTTAAAATGGCTCAAGAATATGAAGCTAAAATAGTTACAAATGATTTTAATTTAAACAAAGTATCTGAACTACAGGGAGTATTTGTACTTAACATAAATGAGTTGGCAAATGCTGTAAAACCGGTTGTCTTACCAGGTGAAGAGATGGATGTTAAAGTAATCAAGGAAGGTAAAGAAGATAGACAGGGTATAGGATATTTAGATGATGGAACGATGATTGTTGTTGATAATGGGATTGAATATATGGATGAAGATATTTCAGTTATGGTCACAAGTATTTTACAGACAGCGGCTGGACGTATGATTTTTGCTAAGCCTAAGTCTGAGGGTGAATATTAAAACAGCTTTTAATTAAAAAGGAGATTTAATATGTATATCACAGCAATTATTCCGGCTGCAGGTATGGGCAGCAGGATGGGAATAAGAGAAAACAAATTATATCTTGAATTAGAAGATAAACCAGTATTATACCATACACTCAGTAATTTTGTTAATAATTCTTTTATAGATGATATTATTTTAGTTTTACAAGAAAATGAGATGAACCGCTGTGAAAAAGAAATATTAACTTTATTTAATAAAAACAAAAATAAAATAAAGATGGTTAAAGGTGGTAAGTCTAGAAAAGAATCAGTTTATAATGGAATAAAAAGATCTCCTGATGATACTGATTACATAATTATTCATGATGGTGCTCGTCCTTTAATCACTCAACAAATTATAAATAATGTAATTGGTGCTTTAGAAAATGAAGAGGCTGTAACAACGGGTATTAATGTAAAAGATACAATTAAGGTTAAAGATTCGAATAATTATGTTGTCAAAACAATTAATAGGGATAATTTAACTTCGATTCAAACGCCGCAAGCATTTAGTTATGATTTGATAAAAAAAGCTCATCAGAGTACTTTATATGATAAAAATATTACTGATGATGCCTATTTAATAGAATTAATGAATAAAAGTGTTAAAATCATAAAGGGGTCATATGAAAACATTAAGATAACGACTCCTATTGATATTACTATTGCTGAAGAGATTTTAAAAAGTAGGAGAGAATAAGATGAGAGTAGGAATAGGTTTTGATGTGCATCCTTTTACTTCTGAAATACCCCTATTCTTAGGGGGAATAAAAATAGATTCTGATTTAGGATTGAAAGGACACTCGGATGCTGATGTTTTAATTCATGCTCTAATTGATGCTCTGTTGGGAGCAATGGGAGAAGGAGATATTGGTTCCCTTTTTCCTGATAGTGACCCAAAATACAAAAATATTCGCAGCAGTAAATTACTTGATACTGTTGTAGATATTATGTTTAATAATAACTACAAATTAATTAATGCAGATTTGATACTTCTAGCTGAAAAACCAAAAATAAAAAAGTATAATAATAAAATAGAAGAAAATTTAAGTAAAATCCTAAAAGTAAATAAAACCCAGATTAATCTTAAAGCAACTACCACTGAAGGTCTTGGTTTTATTGGTAGGGTAGAAGGTATCGGTGCACAAGCAGTAGTATTATTAGAAAACAAATAATAATCTAGTATTGAGGAAGGTGAAGAAATAATGTTAATTAAAGATATTATGACTAAGAATCCTATTACCATTGAAGCGGATTCTACTGTAATGGAAGCAGAAAGAGTGTTATCTCTTAATAAAATTGGTAGATTGATTGTAGTGGAAAATGATGATATAGTTGGAATTTTGACAGATGGAGACTTAATGAACAATGATGATATTAAAGAAAATATAAGTGAATATATGGCAGAAGAGGTTATCACTATTAGAGAGCTTGATACTGTACAAAAGGCTGCTAAAATTTTATCAGATAATCAGATAGGTGGAATGCCTGTAGTAAATAAAGATGATGAATTAGTAGGAATTATTACAGCAGATGATATAGTTTATGGTTATATGAAAGATGAAGAAGAATTAGAGGTTGAGAAAAAGAATATTAATCCTGAAAGTGCTGCCATTTATTTAGCAATGACACGCAGCCGTGAATATGAAGAATATTGGCTTGAAAAGATTAGTGGTTATGGATATAAAGGGGCAATAACCCAAACTGGTGCAAATGCAGAAAAGTTACCAGTTAAGTTAAGAGAAAGTACAACAGTAGCTGCCATTGCAAGAGGAGTAATTTCTGAAAATTCTCGTGAAAAATCAGCAGTATCCAATGCGGTTAAAGATGCCTATAGTCAATTGGCATTAATTAACCCGGGTCTGGGTGGCGGTTTTAAAATAGCAGTTGTCAGAGGTCCTGAATATGTATCTGTAGCTATCTTTGGTAAATTTGGCCATGCATTAGTAGATGGTCCAGAACAACTTGCAATTGGAACAAGTGTTATCTAAAAGAGTATAAAATAAAAAAATGCAATAATCATCATAATATTTAAGGAGGAATTTACAGTGAGTGATATGAGACTGAGGTTTCCCCCCTCACCGACCGGTAAAATTCATATTGGTAATATGAGAACTGCTTTATTTAACTGGCTATGGGCCAGGAAGAATAACGGGGAACTTGTCTTAAGAATTGAAGATACAGACAAAAAAAGATCAACTAAAGAATTTGAAGATATTATAATTAAAGAGCTTGATTGGTTAGGCCTTGATGTTGATGAAGGCGCCGGTGTAGGTGGCGAATATGGACCTTATCGTCAATCAGAAAGACTATCTATTTATGAGAAATATGCTAAAAAATTATTAAAAGAAGATAAAGCATATAAATGTTACTGTACTGAAGAAGAATTAGATGAAATGAGAGAAAAGGCTTTAGCTGAAGGTAAAATGCCAAAGTATAATGGCCACTGCCGTAATCTTTCCGAAGAAGAAAAACAAAAATATGAAGAAGAAGGTAGAGATTCAGTAATAAGATTTAAACTACCTGTAGAAGACCGTGATATAGTAGTTGAAGATGAAATAAGAGGTGAAGTCATCTTTAATACTTCAGTTTTAGATGATTTTATTATCTTTAAATCAGACGGGATGCCTACTTATAACTTTGCAGTTGTAGTAGATGATGCCTTGATGAAAATCACAGAAGTTATTAGAGGAGAAGATCATTTATCTAATACACCGAAGCAGATTTTAATATATGAAGCTTTAGGTTTTGATGTTCCTAAATTTGCTCATTTACCTTTAATTCTTGATAGTGATAGAGCTAAGTTGAAAAAAAGAAGTGAAGATGATGATGTATATATTGGGGAATATCGTGAAAAAGGTTATTTACCAGAAGCTTTATTTAATTTTCTTTCCTTTTTAGGTTGGTCACCACCGGAGGACAAAGAAATTTTAAGCAAGGAAGAAATTATAAATAACTTTGAGTTAAAAGATATAAATAAGAGTGCAGCAGTATTTGATATTGATAAATTAAATTGGGTTAACGGTAAGTATATTAGAGAATCTGATTTAGATTATATAGTTAACCTATCAATTCCCTATTTAAAAGAAGCCGGCTTTGTTGATGATGAATTTGTTGAAAATAATTATGAGTGGTTAAAAAAGGTAATTGATGTTTCTCGTACTGGGGTTGACTATCTAGCACAGATTTCAGAAGAAGCTGAACTTTTCTTTGAAGAATTAGAATTTGAAGATAAAGAACAAGCTATTGAAGAATTTCAAGAAGAAGGTGTTGAGCTTGTTTTTGAAAACCTCAAGAAAAAACTAAAAGAGTTAGATGAATTTACTCCTGAGAAAATCAATAATATATTTTCTGAATTAATTAGTGAACTTCCCGTTGGAGGTAGGACAGTCTACCACCCTACTCGTTTAGCTCTAACTGGTCTTAATTCTGGACCAGAAATGAAAAATGTCATATATATATTAGGTATTGAAGAAACAATAAATAGATTAGATAATGCACTTGCCATGAAAGATGCCAATTAGATAATAAAAAGCAACTTCTCCTCCTTTATTGGGGGAGAAGTTTTTAACAAGAAAGGAGTGTCCCAATTGTTAAAAATATATAATACTTTATCCCGCGAAAAAGAAGAATTTGTTCCAGTCGAAGAAGGTAAAGTAAAGATGTATGTATGTGGTTTAACTGTACAAAATTACTCTCATTTGGGACATATGAGAGGTGTTATCAACTACGATGTAATTAGAAAATACCTTGAATATAAAGGATATGAAGTTAAATACATTTCTAATTTTACTGATATAAATGAGAAAATTATTGCCAGAGCAGAATTAGAGGATATGGAACCTATGGCTTTAGCATATAAATATTCACAAGCTTTTTTAGAAGATTTGGAGAATCTAAACATTAAAAAAGCAGACCATTATTGTAAAGCTACTGAAAATATTGATAATATACAGGAAATGGTACAAACTTTAATTGAAAAAGGTTATGCTTATGTTACAAATGGTAATGTCTATTTTAGTGTTGAAGAATTTGCGGATTATGGTAAACTTTCTGGCAGAAACTTAGATGAAATGATTGCTGGAACCAGAAAAAAAGTTGAGAGTGATAAAAAGAATCCTCTTGATTTTGCTCTTTGGAAAAAAGTAGATGACCCCGATGTAATAGCCTGGGATAGTCCCTGGGGACGCGGCTGGCCGGGTTGGCATATTGAATGTTCAGCTATGTCATTGGATAAATTGGGTAATACTTTTGACATCCATGGTGGTGGAACTGATTTAATATTTCCTCACCATGAAAATGAAATTGCTCAGGCAGAAGCCTATAGTGGTGTGAAACCATTTGTTAAATATTGGATGCACAATGGTACTGTTAATATGAGCGGAGATAAAATGTCTAAATCACTCGGTAACTTTTTTACAACTAGAGAATTATTAGAAAAATATACAGCTGATCAGCTAAGATATTTCATATTAACTAAACATTATAGAAGTCCAATCGAATATAGTGAAGAAGAGTTAGCAAGTACTAATAAAGGCTTAGAAAAACTAACTAATACTAAAAAATCATTAGAAAATATATTGAAAAGCCAAAATGAATTTGTCGAAGAAGAAATTGAAAATGACCTCTTAAAGAACGTTAAAAGAAAAGAAGAAGAGTTTTTTGCTGCAATGGATGATGATTTCAATACAGCCTTAGCTTCAGGTGCGATTAATGAAATTGCTACCGAGATAAATAAGGTTATTAATGATTCTAATTTTAAATTAAATAGAAAATTATTTAAAGATCTGCAAGAAGTTTATGATATTTATACAAAGTTGACCGATTTATTTAATTTAACTCTAGAGGGTAAAGAGCAAGAAGTACAATCTAAAAAATTTGCTGAATTAGTAGAATATATTTTGTCATTGAGAGAAGAAGCACGCGAAAATAAAAATTATGAATTAGCAGATAAAATAAGAGATGATTTAGCTGATATGGGTATAAAAGTTAATGATACCCCGCGCGGTACAGAATGGGAGCTTACAAACTAAGGGGGAGTAAAATGGAAGTTAAACCTAAAGCAGAGTTAATAGATTATACAGATGATCCGGAAAGAAATGTTGCCACTGCAGCCCGTTTGTGCTATTCGAAAAAAGGGGCTGATAGATTACAGGAAGAAATGAGTAGAGAACAGGTCGAAAAGTTAGTAAAAAAAGTTGTAAACATGGGTCACACTTCTACACTAGAACATACCTATTTTTTCTTTCACGTTCAATGCAGCCGGGTTACTTCTCATCAAATTGTTAGACAAAGAATAGGAACTTCTTATTCACAAAGATCCCAAAGATATGTTACAGAGGATAATTTTGATTATATAACCCCACCAAAAATTAAAAAGAATGAAAAAGCCTATAAAAAATACAAAAAAAAGATGCAGGAATTAGAAGAAACTTATCTAGAATTTATTGAAATGGGTATTCCTAAAGAAGATGCCCGCTTTATTTTACCTACTATCAAAACTAATATTGTTATTTCATACAATGCACGCTCACTTATGCACTTTTTAAGGTTAAGAACCTGTAATAGAGCACAATGGGAAATTAGGAGTATAGCTCGTCAGATGTTAAACGAGGTAAAAGAAGTCGCACCTGTAATTTTTGAAAATGCAGGTCCACCTTGTGAAACTGATGGAGAATGTCCGGAAGGAGATCTTTCTTGTGGCAAGATCGATAAAATCAAAGCCAGAAAAGAAAAGGATAATAAATAATGAGAAATGTTGAAGGCAAAAATCCGGTTATTGAATTAATAAAGGAAAATAAAGATATTGAAAAAATATACTTGCAAAAAGGGCTTAGAGGCGATAAAATTAAGCAAATTCTTACTAAAGCTGAAAAAAATAATATTCAACTTGAATGGCTTCCTAAATTTAAGATTGATGAAAAAGCAGTTACAGGTAACCATCAAGGAGTAATTGCATTAACAAGTGATATACAAACTTATGATTTATACGAAACAATTGATACCTTATCTCAAAAAGATAATCCCTTAATATTGATATTAGACCATATCCAGGATCCACATAATTTTGGTGCAATAATTCGAACAGCTCACGCATCTGGAGTGGATGCCATAATTTATCCAAAAGATAGGGCTTGTGGGATTACTGCAACAGTTGATAAAGTATCCGCTGGTGCGATTGAACATGTCAGATTAGTGGAAGTAGTTAATCTTAATAGAGCCATTGATATTTTAAAAGAAAAATATTATTGGATTGTAGGAGCAGATATGTCGGGCCAAGAAAATTATTATGAACATGATTTTAAAGGGAAGTACGGATTAGTTCTAGGCCATGAAGGCAGTGGTTTAAGCAGATTAACAAAAGAAAAATGTGATTTTTTAGTTAAAATCCCTATGCAAAATGAATTTAGCTCACTAAATGTATCTGTAGCAGCAGGAATAATTCTATTTGAAATCAATCGTCAGAGGAATATAATATAATCCTTGACTAAAAAAGTTTTAAACAGTATAATATTAATGTATTAAATAAGGAGGGATTCTGGTTGAACACAAATGCCCAAGAAGTTGAGCAACAGGACTACAGCCAGCTCAGTGATGATGAATTAATTGAGATAATTCATGATGGTGACTCAAGAGCGGAAGAGGTACTAATTAAAAGATATAAGAATTTTGTGCTGGCAAAATCAAGATCATATTTTCTTGTTGGGGCAGGCAGAGAAGACATTGTACAGGAAGGCATGATAGGCCTATATAAAGCTGTTAGAGATTATAAAATTGATCGTCTAGCTTCTTTTAGGGCTTTTGCAGAATTGTGTATTACCAGGCAGATAATAACGGCAATTAAAGCAGCAACTAGGCAAAAACATCAACCGTTAAATTCATATGTATCTTTAAATAAACCAATCTACGATGAAGAATCCGACCGAACACTCCTTGATATTTTAAAGGGAACAAAACTGAATAATCCCGAAGAACTCTTTGTAAGTAAAGAGACATATGATTTAATTGAAAATCAAATTAGTGAAATGCTTAGTGAATTAGAGTTTAATGTTTTACAGGAATATCTGAATGGTAAATCCTATCAGGATATTGCTGATACTTTGGATAAACATGTTAAATCTGTAGATAATGCTCTACAGAGAGTGAAAAGAAAATTAGAAGAGTTTTTAGAAAAACATGACATCTAAATTTAATAAAATATTTATATAATATTAAAATGTATTCACACTGTGCTACAATATTAACAAAGGAGAGATGAATATAATGGCAAAGGAAAAATTTGAAAGAACGAAACCACATTTGAATA